>NZ_JBRREK010000012.1:0-96183 GCF_056760235.1 Stenotrophomonas sp. STEN018 | reverse complement strand
CCCTACCCACACACCACTCCCCCCCCACCCCCCCCCCCACCCTTATCTCTCCCCCCCTCCGCCCCCCCCCCCGCTCCTACAAAGGCTGCAGCGCCGCTCGCCCCGGTCTCCCCGGCTCTGGCTCGATTCCCCAAGCCACATACCAATCCTCACCCTGCAACTCAGCCGGATGCTGCGTGCGCCCTGAGCCATTGCCACAGGCCAACGCATCGGTAGCGCAATACTTGTCACAGCCCCAGCAGATCCGCTCGGGGTGTTTGGGGTTCAACGGAAAAGGTTTGGCCACAGCGACACCCTCCACGCTTGGACAGCCACCATGCGCCACACGAACAACCGCCGCACTGACCAAAATCAAGCAAGCCCATGTAGTGCCGAGCCATGCTCGGCATTGCTTTCATACCCGGTCCGCCCGGCAGGAATAGCAGCCATAGCGCGCAAAGTGCAGATGCACATAGGCCACGCCGGTATCATCAAATGCCTGCTGCAACCACTCGGCAACGTTAAGCCCATCGCAGACTTCGGCAAATGTGATCCGATCCTCCGCGTTATAGGCTCGCAACGACATCAAGCGACGCTGCACTTGCAGCGGCACCTCGTCGACCATCAGCTCCGCGCGCGCCACACCACGACGGACGAAGACAGGCCCACCGGCCCGATACGGCGAATCAGCCGACTGATGCCGGTACGGCAGCAGCAACAATTCGTCACCTATCTCGGCATCAGCAAGGCTTACGCGGCACGGAAAGCCCGACGTCGCCATCGCAGTGACGCGCTCCATTTTCCGTGCAGCAAGCTCCGCGTCATCAAGGAGAAACAGTTCGACGAAAGGTTCCGGGTTCAGACCGCGCAGCAGAAAGGAAGCCATGGAGATTCCGAATTAGCATGGCCCTGCAGCGTGGCCCCGCCTGCGAACAGATGCTCGCCAGCATCGGACATGGCATTGAACTCAGGTCAATCGCCAAGCGCAACCAAGCACACATCCGCTCACTCTCAACGCCGGCCCGGCAGGTGGAGCTTCTCGAGGTCCCGCCACCTGCCAAGAATGGCCGCGCGCCTTGCGAAATCGCGCTCGCCCGACAGCGCGGCAAAAGTATCGATGTAGCCGTCGCGTAGCATGACAAATGGCTCGGACGCTATCGCGTCGGCGATCCAACCGCGCTCCTCGACATTTGGCTCGAGCAGGTACTCTTCAATTTCCACGAGATAGCGCTCGTCGTGTCGATTACTTGGGTGCCAAACGCCCGGCGCCTCCAACATCCTTCCGACCAGCTGCGGCAGAAGAAAAATGTTGCTGAGCATGGCCGCAAGCAATCGCAGCTGAGCCTTCTCCATTTCTCCGCTGCGGTATGCTGCCAGTGCCGCGTACAGGTAGAACACTGGCTCACCCGCATCATCGGGGAATTCGCGATAGAACCAGTCAAAAGCATCACTCGCCTTTTTCAGCTCACCTGCGAGAAGAAAATAGACGCCGATGCGGTAGCGCCTGCCTGCGCCATCATTGACACAGCCGTAGGTTGATCGCTCTTTCTCCAGCTCGCGCGCAGCACGCGTAGCGCGATCTCGAAGTTTCTTCCTATCAACAGGTAGCACAAGCGTTTACCAAAAGTTCTGAACGCAAGGGTAGCAATCGTGCAGGCCCGAAACTTCGGGGCCAGCACTGACAAGTGCTCGCAGAGGATAGGCTCACCTCCGATCAGCAGGCTCGCGCCGTCTCAGCAGGTCAGACAGAAGAACGAGGGCGGATTCGCTTCTGAACCGACCGCATTCTGGCCACGCGCCTCCTATTCCGCTCGCACCAACGCAAGCCAGCGATAGACGAGGTATGCAATCACCGCTACCACCGGTAACAAGCTGATCCATAACGGCAGATTGGCGGCAAAGAACAGCACTGCAAAGCAGGTGAATGCCAGGAACGACAGCACCATGGCCCATACATTGAATACCGCTATATCAGCAGCATCTTTTCCCAGAGAGTTTTCCCGCCGATTCCTGCCTGAGCGCTGCCTGCGCAACACCCATATATCGGTAACGAAATCCACAATCCCCTCAATCAACCCGCCGAGCAAGCCAGACATGGTGGAACCTTGGTTGCCATGATGAATAGGTGGATAGTCACAGCGGGCCAGTGGGCCGTCAAGCCAAACGTTTGACTTGCGCCGATCCAATCTCCCCTGGCCAGCCTCAGCCAATGGGCGGACAGGCTACCGACAAATCACGCCCGCGATGTGATGCAGGAATCAGCGCGGTGTCACGCCGTTCTTCGACCATTCTCACTGCGGATGCGGGTGCGGCAGCTCCTGGGCAAGCCCGATCAAAATCCCTTCGACACCACGGATGTAGCAGAGCCGATAGGTATCCTGGTAGTTGACCACTTCATCAACCACCGTCGCGCCCAGCCTACCAAGCCGAGCAAGTGTTTCTTCAAGGTTCTCCACCGTGAACATGACACGCAGATAGCCCAGGGAATTCACCGGGGATGTACGGTGATCAGACGCAATGGCGGGTGCGTCGAAGTGCGATAGTTCAAGCCGGCTGTGGCCATCGGGAGTGCGCATCATCGCAATCTCCACACACTAATCACGCACACCAGCAACACGGCCCGCCCACTCGCCTTCGATCGTCATGCGGCCTTCAAGGCTGAGGCCGAGTTCGCTGAAGAACTCAATGGCGGCATCCAGGTTCTCTACAACGATGCCGATGTTGTCCATACGCTTGACCGTCATACAGGCTCCTCGGTGCCCGTCACCAGGGTAGAAACCGGCTGATCAGCTTCCGTCGACACGATGGGATGACAGCAGGGTAGCCGTAAACGACCTGCACATGCCTGACCAACTGCCGGACTACCGCTGTGTGCGCATCGGCCTTCCTGTCCACATCGCCCGAGCCGCTGAAGCGTACCGATGCCCTACCCCGCCCAAGCCACACGAGCAGCCGCCAGGGTCGACGATGGCATCGGCAGTAACCGCGCCCTTGGGTTTGGCACTCATTTAAAGAATCAGCTGCAAAGCGTCCTTGGCGCGCAGGTGCAAGGTAGCCAGCTGGCGGTCAAATCGAAGTGAGCAGCTTGAAAGACCAGTACAGGCCAATCATCACTTGAGTGATGAACGCGACGAACCGCAGCGTCGCTGCTGCCGAAGAAGATGACGCCAGATGGATCAGCGACTGCACGAAGCGCGCCGCCACCAGAACGTAGGCCAGCGGATCAGTAATGTGCTCACGCCCGCTGACAATTGCTATCAGCAGCAAACCACCCAAAACCGGAATGTTCTCGATGCAGTTCGCATGAGCACGCGCCAGGCGTTGCATGAACGGAGAAAGATTCATGTTGTCCGGCCTGAACTCATTCGCCGGAACAGTCCCTTGAAAGGCGAGCTTCGACCTGATGACTTCCATGAGCGCCATAAGCAGCAGCGCCCATACGACAAACAAGGTCAGCGCGATCAGACTTGGCGAAGCCATTGCTATCACTCCGTGAAAGTAGGGATCCTTGCGAAAGCATCAGCCGGACACCCGTTTCGTCTCCGAGCCCAGCGCTGCATTCTGGCGCGTTGCCAACACATTAGTAAACCGCCTGCATTCAACACGAAACTGTCATTACTGAACCCGCATCGACGTTGAGCCAGACGAATGGTCGCAACGCCGGGAAGCGAACCCATATCGCAGCCAGCGGTCAGCTTCTATCCCTGATCGTCCCCCTCAGGTCGTCATCAAGGAAAAGCACATATTTTCTCACGCGAAGATCGTGAGCAAAGAAGTAGCGCACTCCACGTTCGGGCGCTTGAAAGCTGCCTTTTGACAAGGTGCTGCAGCGTCATTTGTAGGAGCGGCGTAAGCCGCGAAGCAACAACACCATCAGCGCAACCAGCTGCAAAACACTCACCGCAACCCGCTTCCCGCCTTATACCGCGCCCCTACCTACTGACAACACCCCAACCAAACGCTAAGTTGCACGCTGGAACAGGGGATTCGCATGGGACGCAGAACAAAACAATCCGCAATCGGCGCATTGGCAACCATGCCCTGGCCAGTAGGCATCCTTGCCGGGATCATCGGCTTCATCCTGGTGCGCTACGGCATCCAATGGTTCCTGTCCCATCAAGGCGGCATGCTGGCGAATGGCTTTGCCCAACAATCCAGCCCTGTATTCGCGCCGCTGGCATGGATGCTGCTCGTCATCTGCTGGATCGCCGCCCTGGCCTCCTACCTCAATGCCCGCAAACGCCGCCGCTTCCTGGACACGCGCACCACGCTGGACAGCCTCGCCGCTGGTGGCTGGCGGAAATTCGAGCAACTGGTAGGCGAGGCATTCCGGCGCGAGGGCTACGCCGTCGAGGAGACGGGGTTGGGTGGTCCCGATGGCGGCATTGACTTGATCCTGCGCAAGGATGGCCGCCGCACACTGGTCCAATGCAAGCAATGGAAACGCCAGCAAGTGGGTGTCAGCGTGGTGCGCGAGATGGCCGGGCTTCTTGCCCACCATCAAGCGCAGGCAGTGAAGATCGTCTGCATCGGCAGCTATACCTCCGATGCGGAAGCCTTCGCCCAGGGCAAGCCCATTGACCTGATCAGCGGCGAGCTGCTGCTGGAGATGATCCGGGCAGCACAGCGTATAGATTCTCCGTTACAGCAGCCTCATCGGCGGATCGAACCGACATCCGCGCCGTCAGCCGACTCGACTCCGCAGATACAGGCATGCCCGCGATGTGGAAGTGCACTGGTGCAACGGACCAATAGACGTACAGGCGAGAGTTTCTTTGGATGCAGCCAGTTTCCTAGGTGCAAAGGTAGCGGCTAGGTGTGCCCGATCTCGCCCATCCTTCAACCAAGGCTCGGCGCCGACTGATCCAATGCCCACAACCAGAACGTGTCACCCCAATCGCTGCTGGAGATGGTTGGAAACACCTCATCTTGTTTGAAGTAGCGACGCACGCCTTGTGCAGGGCTGTACCACCAGCCGCTCATTGGCACCGACTTTCCAGCAGGCATCCGATTGGATTGAACGGACGCACTGCCCCCGCCGGCGTAAGTCCCGTCAATATCTTCGTACTCACCTTCGATCAACTCCACGAAGTACCAATCGCTCGGCCGCTCATCAAAAGCTTCCCTTGCCAGGTACGTGGCCACGTACATCATCTCGTTCGGCTGCACGTTGGACCAACCGAAATCAGCGACGTGGCGGTTTGCCTCCAGAATCTTCCAAAGCCCCTCATTGTCATTCCACAATCCGTTGCGGCCAACTCGCTGCAGCATATGGCGCCCAAACTCGCTGAATGTACGTGCCGGACCAAGCTCTCCATATCCACCGGTCCATGCAAACTGCAACGCTGCGTATGGATCGTCCTTGCAAACGTATATTCCAGTGCGAGGTGGCACTTCACCGCTACGTGCAACAACATCTGTTCGAACACGGAAACGGGGAATCCTGCTCATGTCAACCTGCCCATATCCCCACGCAATTGAAAAACTGAAATCATCCGCGGTAGCCGGTCGCCTCGTGAAGAGGCTGATCATTCCGGCATAGCGAAAAACCAGTTCAATTTCGTCCCTGAAAATTTGCTCCTGCTTTGGCGTTGCCCACAACATGGAATGGCCATACTCATCAAGCATGCGGGAGCACTGATTCTCTCCGCCTGCACTGTAGAACTCGCTCGCACGCATCGCGATCATCTTCGCCGTTGTACCGCGAAAATCCTGCAGTGCCGGATAGGCAAGCGTCGAAAAATGCGCCGCCGTATCTGTCGAATCCCAGTTACCTACAGCCAACCCTACCGCATCCGCAGGCAGCCGTTCTTCCAACATCATGTCAACCTTGCGAAGAAGGTCGTCAATCCTGGACAGGAGCTCCTGAATGTACTCATTGGACGTAAAGTGCCTGATCAACGTAGCCTGGCGCTTGTGCCACGGATTGAGCTCAATGTACCTGTTGTGCATGCCTCAACCTCCCGTTCTTTGACCGGGAAGATTGGGTAATCCCAACTTGCTCCCCACAATCTGTGTATCGAAATCTGTGCTTCCCCAACCGGTATCGTAAGGACCGGTGATACGGGAACTGTTTATCTTCTCCCTGACTCCGATGCACTTGGCCTGCGCGGCAGCCGGTAGACCGCTCCAAACGGGATAGGTCATAGACCTATTGGGTGACAGAGCACCCGTACTCTGATCAATATCGTAATAGCCCATATCGTCTCCGTTGGTTTTCAAGGGCATATTGTCGGCGCCCCGCAATATTCTCCCATCCGCCGCATAGGCAACGCTCGCGTCGAACTTAATCTGCTCCATTCCACCTTCGAGATGATACCCAGGCAAGCCCGGGCTGGTAGTACCCGGCAATTTCACCTGCGCTGATGCTGGCCCGCGATACACGTTAAGTGACTCACCAGCCTTCAACTCATAGATAACAAACTGGCTGTCCGGGTTCCAATCGGGCCAAACCGCAAGCTCCTTCCGCCAGGTAGCCTTGGGATCAGAGGATTTCATCAGAGTGTTGAATACTTCTTCGCTGAACCAGTCAGAGCCGGCCGCCGTATTTGATGGCGAAATAACGCGATATAGCTTCATAGGACCGGTCAACTTGACTCGGGCCATGCCTTTCGCAAAACTCTCGATCTGCGCGTCGCTCATAGCGGGATAGTCCTCTTTCTTAGCAAATTCCTTTACCAAGTCGCGCTCATTATTGGCGCGCAAAGGCTCATTCTTGGTGGGCGTCCCCTTGCTCAACCAAGGCGGCGGTGGATTGGCCCTGCGCATCAAGGCTATGGAGTGTACTTCCGGCAATGCACCACGGAAGTGCACGTTTCCCGAATTCATGATCGCGCGACGCTGAAGAAGATCCTCGAACTCAAGGCGACGAATGATGCTATCGAAGATTTCATACACCGGCTTGAGTGCTTCATCAGCGCGCCCAGTTATCATCCCCCGAACCCCAACAACCATGTCGACAATCGCCTTGGGACCGGTACCGATGAATGGTATATCCGCAACCCACTTGAGCAGATTTCGCATAAGCGCAATACCGCGGTCAAAGGCCGCAATTATCCTGGCGGGACTGATCATGTTACGGACAGCACGAACCTGCACAGCCAACTCATGAAACACCCGATCCCAGCGCAGATGACGCCAGTAGCGGGCCACTTCCCTGCGTCGCAGGAACATGACAACTACGCCTATCGCTGCATCCACGGCCTGCACCACGTGATTCATGCCGAAGCGGCGAACGTAAAGGAAGAATATCTTCAACACGCCCTTGACCACCGAGCCCAACGACGGGAAAAGTCCTATCAAAGTGAGCACCAACCCCACCCATGCGCATGAATTGCTGCTGTCCTTGTTGATCTCCTTGCAGTTGGCGATGATGTCGCGGACATCGCAAACTTGATCCACTCCAGGGATTATTGAAATTGCTGCATCGAAGGCCACTTGCCCGGTACTGCGCTGCTGATTGAAGTCACCCTGCAGGGCTTCCCACAACCAGACAAAGACATTTTTACTTCCGTCGACGAGGTTGTCGTACTGATCAGTAACGAATGCCAAGGCTTCACGCAGTTGCAGCAGCGTGACCGGTTCTGCCTGATTGGGCTGATTCTCACGGCGTACATCAGTCATGGTTCTTGCGTTCCATCGAATCAGCAATCAGCTCCAGATCCGGCGAGGGCATCTCTGCATCTGGCTTTTCTGGGTGATAGATCACCTCCTTCACGTCCCGATAGGGAATTGGCTCGTGATGCGCCCGTCCCTCATCGTCCAGCTCACCCTTGATGATCGAGCCACCCTTGAAGTGGATTTCGTACGCTGTCCCGGCCATGGCCTGAAGAGTGTCCATGTCTCGGTAGTCCAGCGCGATCCAATCGGGCACCGAGGCGCCGCCTGAAGGCAATGGCGGCAGGAATGGTTCAAAATTCGTGCCTGCCAAGAAGCGATGATCCCCGGCCTTGACCGTGAACTCCCCCGGGCAACTGAAAGTGATGTCTCCACCTTCCAAGGTGATCGCACTGCTACCGGCCTGCAGCACCACCTTGTTCTGCGCGAGCACATCGATGCGGCTGTCGGTAGCCGTGATGGTGATTGCCTGATCGGCCAGCAGTTCAAGCTCGCCGTCGTGCGCCTGCAGGCTTACCGGGCCGTTGGCGGCGATCACACGTACCGGGCCACTTTGTGCGAACAGCGAAACCTGTCCGCCGGAGACGGTGGCGATGGTTTCACCGCTGCTGGTATGCAAGTCTTGTTGCACGGTGAGTTGCAGGTTTTGGCCCGCATAGGCAATGGCGCTAGCTGGCGTGGTCCATGCAATGTGATTGGGCGCTTCGGCCAACAGCATTGGCTTGGCGAAGCGCTCGACGGGTTCGTCCCCGGGGTTGCGGCCATCGCTGGGTTTGAATTCTGACTGCCCGTTGACCTCGCCTTCGAAGCGGCCATCGGCACGCGGGTCCGCCAGCTCGCGCAATAGACCGGTGCTCTGCCATGCCGATAGCCCGGGCACTTGCTGTTGCTGCAGCGTCTGCTGCATCTGCTCCATGCTGCGCTCGGCGCCTTTGAGCTGGGCGATGACTTCGGCATTATCCATGACGGTAGACGCCGCGCTTTGCTGAGTGCTAGCTGACAGCAGCAGGCCTTCGCCGGCATGCACGTTGCTCCAGCCCTGCGTTGCCAGTTCAAAGCCTTCGCCGCGCAGTGCGCCGCGTGCTTTGTTCTGGTGCTGGATCAGATAGCCCAGCTCCAAGCGGCTGTCGGCCAAGGAACTGTGCAAGCGCGTGCGCAGCTGACCGGGCGTGTCATCGATTACCCACTGCTGGGTGCCGCTGCCGTCATGCGCTTCGGTGTGCAGGCCGCTGAGCACGCCGGGGTGCTGTGCCTGCGCATCGACTCCGCCGCCAAAGGGCGGTGCGACTTCGCCGTTGTACAGCTGCCCGGTGATGCGTGGTTGGTCGATATCACCGTGAAGGAATTCCACCAGCACTTCGGCACCGATGCGCGGCAGGAATGTTGTTCCCCAGTTTGGTCCGGCCACCCATTCAACGACCGGCACCCAACTGCCGCTGGTCTGGTCATTGGGCGCGTGCCCGGGCTGGCTGCTGCCGGTATCGGTCATGCCGCCGGGGTTTGGCGCTCGGCCACGCTGCCAGTTGAACTGGATGCGCACCTGATGTTCACGATTGGGGCTGAGCGCGGCATCGGCCACGCCAACTACGCGGGCGGTCTGTGGGCCATGCAGACTGGGCCTATCCTGCGGTAGCGCACGCACCGGAACCGCAGCATCGGTTGTCAGAAACTGGTTGCGATAGCTGCCCCGCTCCAACTCGCTATGACCCAGCAACTCGGCGATGCCGCTGTCAAGGTTGTTGACTGCGACGTGCTGCACCACCAGCACTTGGAATGCCTGTGCTTCGTGTTGCGGGTGCTGGACAAGGGTGAAGCAGGCGCCTGCGCTCAGCCGACGCTCACTACCACTACCGCTGTACAGCACTTGCGATACCCGCAACGCATCCAGACGCGCTTGCGCCTCGTTCTGTGCCCAGCTCGACTCAGCAAAGCGGCCAGCACGCGGCTGCACGTAGACCTCAAGCGCGGGCAGTTCACCAGCCGCTGCGCTTGCCTGCGCGGAACCGACTTTGATCTGCTCGCCATGCCAACTGCCAACCGTGCTGGCGTTCGCCACCAGCTGCTGGCGCTCGGAGAATGTGGCGATACCGTCGGTGGACTCGGTGGCGGCATTGCGATGGAAGCGAACCGCGCCGATATCCGGCAGCTGTGCCTGTGGGTCAAACACCACCAACGTATGCGCGCCCTCGCCGCCTTGTTCCTGCTCGATGCGCCATGCCAGCCCGACTTCGGCAAGCAAGCGCGTGACGAACTCCCAGTCGGTCTCACGGTACTGGGTGATTATCGGCCGTTGCGGCAGCGCGGCTTCCACGTCGAAACGATAAGTCGCCTGCGCGTAGTCGGCAAAGATGCGCTCGCAGACGCTGCGTACATCCATGTCCTGGAAGATCACCGCATTGCGGCGCAAGCGTAGCAAGGCCGTCCACGGTTCAAGCACCAGTTGGTAGCGGGCCAAACCGCCATCGCTACCCAACTCTGCGACTTCAGTACACAAGCCATGCCATTGCCGCAGCGAGCCATCGGCTACGCGCAACTGCAGGGTCAGTGGCTGTTCCAGCCAGGCATCGATGTCGAGAAAGGCATCGGTGGAAAGGCAATCAATCTGCAGGCGGTGTTCGCCACAGACGCTCTCTTGTCCTTCGAACCGTTCCACCACCAGGCCGTCATGCGGACCTTGCAGTTGGATCAAGCGATTGTGGTGCGACAAGCTCGCAAGCGAGGCGAGCATTGCCGAGCGTCGGATATCCATATCGACAGACTCTTGATCAGGGCGAGATGCGCACGATTTACCTCATCGCGAGCGCGGCCCGATTAAGCCATAGCACTGAAGTGATTTGACCCTGAAGTGATACTTTTGAGACGTTTCCCGTGAAATCTGTCAGTACTGCTGACCTGAAGTCCGTCATTGCAGATGATGGCGATGGCGGCTCGGCCACGCGATGAAAGGATCCAAGTGAGATAGCTCAGCTTTCACGAATACAGCAAGGAGCAAGCAGCAAGCACGCTCCCTCGCCTGTCGCCCTGCTCAGATCGAGCTTGAGTCGATATCATCGGTGGCCTCGAACTTTCCGCTCTCCTCGTTCCACAGGAAATAAACCTCAAGCCCGAGGTAGTCAAAGTCTGTTTGGAGCTGTGCGAATGGATGTTCCAGGCAGCGCGCAAACAAACTAAGCCGATGATCGCTCGCTTTTTGGCGAACGCTACTCGCCGAAAGACCGTAGCGCTGTTCGGAAATGTAGTAATCACCGGTCATTCTCGCCTTCTCAGGAAATGGCGTGTCGGCAGAAACCTCATCGAGGTAGCGCTGGATAAGACGATGAGCCGCTTTTTGGATATCACTCATCTGAGTCTGGGCGGCTTGATAGACCCGCCCTTCAAACTCGGTATCGATATCGATTGCGAACGGGCGTGCCCAGCTGGGCACATCGATTTTTGTCATGAGAAGTTTGGTCATAACGTTACCGAGCGGATCAAAGGAGAAGAAGCGAAGCCGATACCACCATTGTCACACCCTGATCATTCCAGGACAGTGCTTTACTGCAGCCGTGTACAGTATCGAACTCGCCATGGGTGCACCTGCACAAAGGGTCTCGACATGAAGTCACTCCTTCCTTTTCTACTCCTGGCGTCAAGTGCACTCGCATATGACCTTGCTCTAGCCGATGAGATCACCGCATGCAGTTGGCCTCTGAACATGCCCTCTGCAAGCCTGCTGCTGGTAGGTTAAGTTCATGGCACCAACGAGGCACCAGCATTGATTGGCGACTTGGCATGCGCCAGCGCAAAGTCAGCAAACCCAGTGGTAGTGGCACTGGAGGTTCCGACAGAAGAGCAGGCAAGGCTCGATCACTTCCTGATGAGCGAGGGCTCCGATGCAGATCAGGTGGCTCTTCTAGCCAGTCGATTCTGGACACGCCAGCCTCAGGACGGACGATCCAGCGCGGCCATGCTGAGACTGCTGCACCGGCTACGAACACTGCGTGCGGAAGGTGCACGAATCAGCGTGCTGGCCGTCGATGACGGCATGGCAGGATCGAGGGACGCCGGCATGGCCATGCGCATAAGAACAGCCCACAGCGGGGGAGCTGCAGTGATTGCCCTGCTTGGCAACGTCCATGCCAGTCATGAAAAGGGCAGACAGTCGGTACCCGACTACGAGCCGGCCGGACACCTGCTGACTGACCTGAATCCACACAGTGTCTACGTGCGCGGACCTGCTGGCACAGCTTGGGTATGTGTGCCGGAATGCGGTGTCACGCCGATCCCAAGTAATCGGTTCGTTGGCGACAAAAAAGGTTACCTGCCGGCAGTTGGAAAGATACCCGGCTATGACGGCCTCTATGCGCCAACGAGCAGCACGGCGTCACCTCCAGCTGTCAACTGAAGGCTCGGCTTCAGCCTCCTCACGACGTCAGGCTGTGGCCTTGCTGGTGGAGCACTTGGTTCCGCTTTCAAACAATTCGACTCTGGATTGACCCGGGTTTCGTGCTCCGGCCGGCAGGACACCATCAAGGCTGCGAGCGCAACCACGCTGCCGCTGCTGCAACTGCATCTTGTTCGCGGGGCACGGGATTTTCGGGCTGTATACCTTGCAGATACGCAACTCCCGTACGGTCGAGAAATACCGCTGTAGTCAATGCAAGAGCACCGCCGTCAGGAAGCGCAAACGGCTGGTTGGCCGTCGAGAGTCCCGCCGTCGGCTGCCCGAAGAAGCTGGTGCCAGGGCGGCCTTGGAACGCAACCGCCACCGCCTCGCCTGAGCTTGCCGTCCTGGGACCCAGAAGCACGGCGACGCGGCTGTGGGAAAGATCGACGTCGCACGCCTTGGAAGGCTCGGCGCGCCACGCCGTTGCCACGCCATTGCGGTCCCGGAATGCACCAAGATCGGAGTCACCCAACAATGGCCTCAGCCCCTTGATCATCGGCCACATATTGCCCCCGGTGTTATCGCGAAGGTCGATGATCCAGCCTTTGCTTGCAGTCTTCGCCAAGCCTGCGATGTGCTCACAAAGTTGGGCGCTGAAGATATTCCCGGCCTTGGAATCAGAGCCGCGCAAGCCCGGCACCAAGAGATAGCCAATGTCCTGCATGGGCCTAGCTTCTACGGCCTGCGTCGCGACTGCACCTGCGCGATAGGTCGAAACGGCACTGGGCGCCTGCACGGAGCTATGCTGGTCTCCAAGCGCAGTCAAAACCGTCTGGATCTTGCTGTACGCCTCCTGTGCAGGAAGCTTCTTCAAGTCAGGGATAAGAAGTGACTTCCGCTCGGCATCCCAGTCCACGCGATCTGCGTTCAGCGCGTTCGCACGGATGATGGATATGGCGTTATCGAGCATGTCATAGGCGGATACGCTGCTCTGGGCTGCACTCTCGGCTTTAAGCGTAAGGTGCTCCACATCTACACGCCCAGCACTGCCAAGCGTCACCCCAAGCTTGAGACTGGTCGCCCCAGACGGAATGTAGAGCCGGGCCTCTTTGGGCTGGGAACCCTCATTGAGGCGCACAGGTTGGTCACCCGTGCTTGCGAAGGCCAACGGCTCTTCGGGGCCGTCCGCGCGGACCCAGAGCGCAGCGTTGCCGGTGCCGCTTTTGACCACAAGCGTGCCGGTGAGAACTACTTCCCGTCCCTGAAAGGCCGCTGCGTCAATCGTGGTAATGGCGCCGACGAACTGTTTTTCCCCTGTCGACTCGGCGGACAAGGCAACTGCCGCGCCACCGGCTTTCAAAATATCGCCTGAGCCGCTGACCAGCGACTGGGTACTGGTGCCCCGCCAAGCCGTATCCGCCTGGGCACAGCCGCTGAAGAACGCAACAGAAAGCAAAAAGGCCAAGCGATGCATAGTCAACTGCCTTGTTCGACTTGAAGCGCAATCCTAGTTCAGAGGCCGCGCATTCACCACAAGACCCGCAAGCAGGTCATGGACGCCGAGTGGGCAGCAAGCGGCGGGCTGGAACGGCCTTCATCCAAGACGGCCATCAATCATGCCCGTTACCTTCCAGCAACGGGCAGTCCTGCCTCACTGCGGTTACTCAACCACCAGCCAGCGGAACGTTTTGCAGTGCAACACTATCAGCCTCCAAGCGCTGGATGATCGCAGCCACCACACCACGGGTGGATTCCCAGTTCATGCCAGTAATGAGCCGGCCATCAACTTCCACATGCGATGCACCGCGCGCGCCATGGCTGAACTGGCCTTTGCTGCCGCGCAGGCGTTGCTCGATCGAGAACGGGAAGATCTTGTAGTACGCCGCGCTCATGTCCTCGTAGGCATCGGGATAGCCGGTGACACGCTTTCCGCTGACCAGCGCGGTGCCATCTGACAGGGTCAGGTTCACCAGCCCGGCACTGCCGTGGCAGACCGCCGAGACGATGCCGCCCCGCTGCTCGTAGATGCGCACCGCCAACCATTGCATGCCAGGGTGCTCGGCAACGCCGTACATCGCGGCACTGCCGCCGATGTACATCAGCGCGGCGTAGTCGCTGGCAGTTACCTCGTCGGGCCGGCGCGTGTTGGCCAGCGCCCACATCATGTCCGCATCGTAGATGCCGGCCTTGTGCTCGGGGTTGCGGGTGTCGATGTAGGCCAGCGGCACGGCACCGCCTTCGGGGCTGACGAACTGCACGCCGTAGCCGGCCTCACGGAAGCCGGCATAGGCGCGGACCAACTCCAGGAAACTGTTGCCGGCGCTAAGACGAGTGCCGGGCATGGTGTCCACGTTGGACACCGCCAGCAGCACCTGGCGGCCATGGGCGGGTGCGGTTTCGCGGGTGGCGGTCTTGCTGATGATCAGCCAGCGCCCTTCCAGCTTCTTCAGCAGGAACAGATCGACGAAGCGCGCCTGATCCTTGCTGATCAGAATCTCCGCCTTGGCGGTGGCGATAGTGCCTTCAACCTCGATACCGAGCAGGCGACCGACACGGCCATTGAACAGCCCCGGCTCCTTGCCGAACCAGCTGGTGTATTCGGCGATGCCGACCTCGCGCATGCCGTCCGTGCCCTGGCTCAGGTAGAGCCGCGCATCGGGATGGAAGGCGCGGCTGAGGCGATCGCGCTGGTTGTAGGAACTGCCGCGCAGATAGTCCTGGATGACCGCGGAGATCTCACGCTGATCCGCGACCGGATCGGCATGTGCAAGCCCGCCGAACCACAGCGCCAAGCTGGCCACGGCGAACCATTGGATGAGGCGTGCTGGCAGCGAAATCACACCGGCGGTGGCCGGCTTGGAACGCGTTACTGACATGAAGGAGACTCCGCAGGATGGGTGCCCCGAAGTCTGCGGAATTCCTTTACGAATCAATCTACTGAAGCGTGTTTACGGACTCACCAAACACGTTTCAAGAGCCAGCCACCAAGCGCGACTGGGCCTGCCGCCACGCCGCAGGGGTCGTCCCTTCCACCTTCTTGAAGCTGCTGTAAAAGGTGGAGGTGGACAGGAAGCCGGACGCCTCCGCCACATCGTCCATCGATGCCGACGCCTGTGCGCGCAGCAACTGCTTGGCCGCCTCGATCCTGACCTGCGCCAGGTAGGGCTTGAAGGCGGTCTTGAGGTTGTCGTTGAGCAGCTGCGACAACCGAGCCGTAGGTATGTTGAGCCGCTTGGCCAGCTTGGCCAGGGTCAGACCCGCGTCCTTGTACAGGCCCTCGTCGGCCATCAACGTGTGCAGGGCGCGCAGCGTCGCCTCGGCTTCGCTGGGCGCGATCTTGCGGTCGCGGTAAGGCTCAGCGACTGAAGCAGGCTTACGCCGGGCAAGCGCAACGCTGATGCTCAGGTACAACACCAGTGAGAACGACAGCGCGCCGACGATGTACGACGTCAAACCGGAGGTGGCATAGGCCAACCAGATCACCCCCACGCCGGCGATGACCGTGACCACATGGCTGCGGCTCAGCGCACCGGGCGCCGCATCGGCGCGGCCTTGCTTGCCACCACGCAGGAACAGCCCCGTTGCCACCAGCAGACATACCAGCCAAATCACCTGGATGGAGGCCCAGACCGGCCCTGCCCACAGGCTGACGTTCTCGGTATAGGGCCAAGCGATACCAAAGGCAGTCGCCAGCACCAGCAGACCCAAGGCGATTGCCGCATCGTTCCGGGTCTGCCGGCCATCAGAATCAAGCCAGGCCCGCACGAAACCGATCAGACAGACGCCGATAAAGAAACAGGCAGTCAAACCGATCTGCAGAACCAGCTTGGAGATGTCGTGCCAGAAGTAGACCAGCACGGACTTGCCGGTGCGCAGGCTCAGCATCAACACCAAGGCCGCCAGCCAACGCTGGGCAGGTCTGACGGGTTTTCGGCATAGCAGGTAGACCGACAACGCCGCCCCGTTGAAGACGCCCAGGCCAGCGAAGAAGAACAGCAGGTAGGACGTCAGCATGGGTGCGTGGGAGCCGGAGAGGACGCGGATGGGTCTGGGGATTCAGCGCCCTGAAGTATGTCTGCTTCGGGTTGTGGCGTCATCGGGGCTTGGCAGATGCTCAAGCCAAGGTGGTTATCGCCAACGCAAGCGTCGTGCCTCGGTACAGGGCAGAAATCTCGGCCCCGCAGATAGCCGACTTATCAGATGAGTTCGAACGAAGACATGTGTGCTGGATACAGCTCCAACTGGAATTACGCTCTATCTTGATCGAACTCCATCCTTGACCAGCCGGACCCGACACCTACCCCACCGGGCATACAACAAATTTTCATAATCTCCCCGCTCATCTGTGACTGATACGTTCCCGCAATCAATCCCACTCTTGCGTAGGCATTCCAAAACCAACCCGAATCCGACCCCTGCTTTTGTCAGCGGACCGCTGCCGTGCCGCCAGCTCATTGCGCAGAGAATTCGACCTCCCACTGGCCTGCGTGCAAACTGAAGATGCTCGCATCCGCTGAGAGGCACAGGACCGGAACATCTTTTGCCACGCGCATCAGCTTGCAGTTAAAAGGTGCCTCTCCGGACTTACTCCAATCATTCTTCGCTGGGTCGAATGTGTAACTTTCCCATGTTCCGCCAAACGCACCTACATTCCATCGACTACCCCAGCCGCTGGTCGGGGTATCCATCTGCACGTCATAGATGATGTAGGGCGGCCGACCGATCGACCTCCAACTGTCTCCTCGATCTGAAGAAACGAAAACCTTCGAGAACATGCCTTGGCTCCACAGCGCAGTCAGCAATCCCGAGGTCGAATCCACGCGTAGTGACGATATCCGCTCGTTCGGCGTTATCGTTTTCCATTGACCATTGGCCAAGTCCAAACGCTGCACCGAAGTGCCCGCCATCAAATAGTAGTAGCCATTCACCAGCTGCCCATGGGCGCCCAGCCAGTTGACCATCTCCTGCGGCGTAAGAACGAACTCCCGCGACAGAGCCAGATCGTCAAGTGCGGACTGCCTTCCTCGATAGACCCGGAGTCGCGCTGATTTCGCCCCCCTTGCTGCTGCGACAAGACCGCTGCCGCGTGATGCACCGGGATCGTCGAACATCTCCACCGTGGTCACGACCCAAGCATCGTTTGCGTGGTCGATGTCTACGACTGATTGCAGTCCACCGAGACTCTTTACCTCGCGCCAGGTAGCACCGTAATCGCTGCTTTCGCTGATGTGACCGTCGTCGCTGCCCGCCAGCAGGCGACCGTCCACCTCCTCAACCGCGAGGATCTGCCTCAACGTATCGACGCCAACGTTGCTCCAGTGCCCGTCCGCTGTGCGCGTACGCAATTGTCCAAAATCTGCAGGGAAGTACAGCGTACCGTCAGCCGTGCGCGCTGGTTCGTCCTGCAGCGGCAGCGCAACCGTGCGCGTCAAACGGAGGAATTCGACGGGATCCGTCGCAGCTTTCAGCGCTTCCAGTGTGGAAGGTTTGTTGACCTTTCGGCCGTATGCGGCCAGTAGACTTCCGACCAACCCCAACCCGCTGGGCTCCTGACCAATGACCATCACCGGAGAGACTTTCGCAAGTGACAAGGAAATCGGCTGCTGGTCGCTCAGCACCGAGGTAAACGGTTGCGTAGCTGCCGCCAAGGTGGATTGCTGCTCGCTGTGCGGGATAGGCAGCAACACCAGTTGATAGCCGCCAATATTGACACTGGCGAAGTCACCGAGGTCTGTCACCCGTCCAGCCTGTACCTCAAATCTCGGTCCGTCCTTCCACTTCAAAGTACCCCACCCCGAGATCTGGTAAGTGCCCGCGGGCAGCCACTTGCCGTACGCAAGCGCATTGGTCACCGACGGCACGGCTGCCGGCAAGTCGATCTTCACGTCCTTGCCGCCGACTGTCGGACTGACCACCAAAGCATCACCACCTCCCTTCGGAAAGGCGATATGGACATAACCGTGCGTAGGCGCAAGCCGCACTGGGTCCTGTGACGCGTCCTTTGCCATAGCCATCATCGGCAAAGTGAACATTAGTGCGGCAGCGAAAAGCCAATTACTCATATTGAATTCCTTGTCATGGACCTTGAGCAGGCGATCACCCGTAGATGGGCGCACCGTCCTTCCACCACGCGCACAGCAACAGGAGCTGGGGCAGACCCAACCGGCACGACCTCTTACGACCTAGCGCGTTGCGCTCCCCAGCGCGCCGCACCCGGCCATAGGCTAACGTGCGCCGGGCCGACCGTGAAGCATGCGCATTACCGGGATGGTGCGGGGCGTTCCGCACTACTTGCCAGAGGCGAATGGAGGAGTTGGCTCTCAGGGAGCCGGCATCGACAAATCCGCAGCTGCGTGTTCGCGTGTTGTTCCGCTGGCAGTGTTCCGTTGAATCCCGGATCAAGTCCACGGGTAGTCGACAAAGCCAGCATACAACCGGCCGAGCGGCCGGATTCGAGACCAAGCCCGATCCCATCCGATATACAGAGAAACACTCGTCTCGGGTCGGGAGCAGCCACCCAAGGAGAAACAACCAAAATCAGCTCTTCCGCTTCGCTCTCGGATGCGCAGCATCATAAACCTTGGCCAGATGCTGGAAATCCAGATGCGTATAGATCTGCGTGGTCGCTATGTCCGCATGCCCCAGCAGCTCTTGCACACCACGCAAATCGCCTGACGATTCCAGAATATGACTGGCGAAACTGTGCCGCAGCATATGCGGGTGCACGTTCTTGAACAGCCCCTGGCGTTGCGCCAGTTGCTTGATGCGGATCTGCACGGCGCGTTGGCTGATGGGGCCACCGCTGCGTCCCGGGAACACAGGCTTCTCTCCTGTGCCGCCGCTTTCCTTGCGCCATTCCTGCAATGCGTTCATCGCATGCGAGCCGACCGGCACGGTACGTTCGCGATTGCCTTTGCCGTGCACCAGCACGATGCCGCTGGCGGTATCGAGGTCGCGCCAGCGCATGGCGCAAAGTTCGCTCAGGCGCAGGCCTGAGGAATAGAACAGCTCCAACAGCGCGCGGTCACGCAGGCCCAGCGGTGCGTCGGTGGGCAGTTCGACCAGTTGCACGGCTTCGTCGGCGTCCAGCACCTGCGGCAGTTTGCGCGGTGCCTTGGGCGCACGCAGGCCGGCGGCGGGGCTGTTGTCGATGACGTTGTTCTTCAGCAGCCAGGCGTAGAAGCTGCGACAGGCCGACAGGCGGCGCTGCAGGCTTTTGGCCGACAGGCCGCGGCGGTGCTCGCTTGCTATGAACTCGCGCAGCTGGTCGCCTTGCAGGGTTTGCGGATCGGCGACTTCATGCGCTTCGCACCATTGCATGAGCGCAGCGAGGTCGCGCTGGTAGGCGTCCAGCGTGTGCGCCGACATGCGGCGCTCGACCTGCAGATAGGACAGGAATGCCTGGACGGCACTCATCGCCGCGTCACTCCACTCAAGCGCTGCGGAAGCGCTGCAGGCCCGTCACCAGCGATTCGCCCATCATGCGCAGGAACAGCGTGCCCATGCCGGGATAGAAGCGGTTGGGGTCGTAGCTGCCTACCGCGATCAGGCCAACGCCCGGCAACGGCAACAGTGCGGTGGACGACACTTCGTTGACCCGCTCGCCGTACAGCACATCGTTCTTTTCCTGCTGCAGGCGGCCGCAGATGGGCTCGCCGTCCTGCAGGCAGTCGTGGAACGGGGCCAGCTTGGCGTCGTCCTTGGCGATGACCTGCAGCCACGGTGCTTCGGCCAGTTCCGGCACGTCGTCAAAGGAGACGACGCGCACCAGGTCGCCGGCAAAATCTTCTTCCAGCGAAGCGGCCATCGCGCGCAGGGTGTCGGCGGCGTTGGTCTGGCGCATCAGCGCCAGGGTCAGCTGGTGGGTACGCACGGCCAGGCGCTCGTTGATCTGCGCGTTGGCACCGAGATCAACCAAGCGCCGCGACAACTCGCGGTTCTTGTCGCGCAGCACTTCCAGCTGGTAGCTGGCCAGCGAGGCGGTGGGGCCGTCGTCGCGTGGCACCACCATGGTCAAGGCCAGATCGGGGAACTGCTTGAGGAAGGTCGGATGACGCCGCAGCCAGGCTGCGACTTCATGGGCACCGATTTTCTCGACTGTGTCGTTCATCCCATCCACTCTCCGTCGAATACGAATGCTGCCGGGCCGGACATCACGATCTCGGCATCATCTGCCGGCCATTGGATACGCAGGTCGCCACCGGGCAAGGAGATCAGTGCATCGCGCTGCAGGCGGCCGCGCTGCATCAGCACTACCGCCGCCGCGCAGGCGCCGCTGCCGCAGGCCAGGGTCTCGCCAACGCCGCGCTCGTAGACGCGCAGTCGGGCGTGGCCGGCATCCATTACCTGGGCGAAGCCGACATTCACCGATTCCGGGAACGAAGGGTTCTGCTGCAGCAAGGGCCCTACCCGCTCGACCGGTGCGGCATCGACCGAGCCGACTTCCAGCACGGCGTGCGGGTTGCCCATCGACACAGCGCCGAAGCGCACGTTCTCGCCCTGCAGCGAGGTCATGTATTCCTCGCGTGCACGCGGGAAGCCGAGCAGCGGAATCTGCGCCGGTTCGAACTCGGGTTTGCCCATGGCCACGGCGTATTCGCCATTGGCCAGGCGCTGCACGGCGTGGGTGCGGGTGGGGCTGTCGATGATGAAGTCGCCGCCCTGCACGGCGCCGTCGCGTACCAACCAGGCGGCCACACAGCGCGCGCCATTGCCGCATTGCTGCGAGGTGGAGCCGTCGGAGTTCCAGATGCGGTAGGACGCTACCGCACCTTCGCTGCGCGGAGCCTCGATGGTCAGGATCTGGTCGCAGCCCACGCCGCGATGGCGGTCGGCCAGCAGCGCTGCCTGCTCGGCATTCGGCGGCGCGCTGCCGTCACGCAGGTCCAACACCACGAAATCATTGCCGGCGCCATGCATTTTGCTGAAGCGCATGCGCCCTGTTGCTGACTTACCCATTTACGCCAGCACCACCGGTTCCGTCTTCAATGGCTTCGTCGGCCTTCTTGTCGGCCGCCGGGTCAGGCTTTTCAGTGGCTGGCTGATCGGCCGGGGTGACTTCCTGTTCCTCGATCGGCACCGGCTTCTGCGGCATTACCAAGGGACCCTTGTTGCCGCAGGCACTGAGACCGAGCAGCAGGAAGGCCACCGGGACGAGAATCAGGAAACGGGACGTCTTGTTCATCCCCCGAGTATAGCCACTGGACCATGAAGTCCGAACCGTGGCCGCACCCTGTTCAGCGTTCGCCGGGGGGCAAGGGGCGCAGCCACAGCCACAGGCAGACGCAGGCCATGATGCTGATCGAGGTCCATTTCACCCAGGCCAGCGGCACGCACCACAGGGTGATCAGGGCGCAGGCCAGCATGGTCAGGCTGGCCATCCACTTGCCTTTGCGGCTGACCGCGCCGTGCGCCTGCCAGTCGCGGATGGCCGGCCCAAAGCGCGGGTGATCCAGCAGCCAGCGGTGCAGCCGCTCGGAGCCATGCGAGGCGGCCCAGGCGGAAATCAGCACGAACACGGTGGTGGGCAGCCCCGGCACGAAGATGCCGACGATGCCCACGCCCAGACTCACATAGGCCAACAACCACCACGCCCAGCGCAGGCGCGGTGGGCGTGGCTCACGAGGATCGCGTGGCGGCGGTGTATCAGGCATCGCTACGACCCGGCTGCATCAATCGGCCAGACCCAGCTGCCACAGCACGAAGGCGAAGGACTCGGCCTGTTCCTTGTAACGCTGGAAGCGGCCGGACTTGCCGCCGTGGCCGGCTTCCATGTTGGTGCGGAACACGATGGGCTGGCTGCCGGTGTTGACGTCACGCAGCTTGGCTACCCACTTGGCCGGCTCCCAGTACTGCACCTGCGAATCCCACAGGCCAGTACCTACAAACAGCGACGGGTAAGCCTGAGCCTGTACGTTGTCGTACGGCGAGTACTTGAGCATGTAGTCGTAGTACTTTTTCTGCTCCGGGTTGCCCCACTCGTCGTACTCGTTGGTGGTCAGCGGAATGCTGGCGTCGAGCATGGTGGTGACCACGTCGACGAACGGCACCTGCGCAACCATTACCCGGTAATCGCCCGGGGCCTGGTTGGCCACCGCGCCCATCAGCAGACCACCGGCGCTGCCGCCCGAGGCCGCAACGCGGTCCTTGGCGGCGTAGCCCTGTGCAACCAGCGCGCGGGTCACGTCGACAAAGTCGTTGAAGGTGTTCTGCTTGTGCAGCAGTTTGCCGTTCTCGTACCAGCTGCGGCCCATCTCCTCGCCGCCGCGGATATGCGCGATGGCATAGACCACGCCGCGATCGAGCAGACTCACCACGCTCTGGTTGAAGCCCGGGTCCATCGACATGCCGTAGCTGCCGTAGGCGTACTGGTACAGGGCAGCAGTGCCGTCCTTCTTGAAGCCCTTCTTGTAGACCAGCGACACCGGAATGCGCGCGCCATCGCGGGCGGTCACCCACACGCGCTCGGTTTCGTACTTGCTGGCGTCATAGCCGATCACCGGTTGCTGCTTGAGCAGGCGGCGTTCGCCGGTCTTGACGTTGAGTTCGTAGGTGGTGGCCGGGGTGGTCAGCGAGGTGTAGGTGTAGCGCAGCCACTCGGTATCGGGCTCGGCGTTGACCGACAGGCCCATCGAGTAGGCCGGCTCATCGGCCTTGACGAACTCGCTGCGGCCATCGGCGAACAGCAGGCGCACGCGTTCCAGCGCTTCGGCGCGCTCGGCGATGGCGGTATAGCCGTCGAACAGCTCGAAGCCTTCGATCAGCACCTGCGGGTCGTGCTTGACCCAATCCTTCCACTGCTTGCGGCTGGTCGCAGCTTCCGGCGCAGTGACCAGCTTGAAGTTGGTGGCGCCATCGGCATTGGTGCGGATCACCCACTGGCCGTTGTAATGGTCGGCGTCGTATTCGACATCACGCTCACGCTTGGCCAGCACGGTGAACTCGCCCGGGTTTGCCGCCGAGGTGTAACGCAGCTCGGAGGACACGGTGCTGTCCACGCCGATGGTGATGAAGCGGTCGTCGCGGGTGCGGCCGATGCCCATGTAAAAGCTGTCGTCCTTCTCCTCGTAGACCAGCACGTCGGCGCTGACCGGGGTGCCGAGCACGTGCTTCTTGACGCGCACGGTGAGCAGGGTTTCCGGATCGTTCTCGACGTAGAACAGGGTGCGGTTGTCATCGGCCCAGATCACATTGGCCGACACGCCTTCGATCACGTCGTCCAGCATCTTGCCGGTGCTCAGGTCCTTGATGCGGATGGTGTACTGGCGGCGGCCAACGGCATCTTCGGCGAACGCCAGCAGCTGGTTGTCGCGGCTGATATCCATGTCGTCGATGCCGAAGTAACCCTTGCCTTCGGCCAGCACGTTGAGATCCAGCAGCACTTCTTCCGGCGCCTGCATGTCGCCCTTGCGGCGCGCATGGATGGGGTAATCCTTGCCGGTCTCGTAGCGGGTGTAATACCAATAGCCGCGCTCGCGGTACGGCACGCTGGCGTCGTCCTGCTTGATGCGGCCGACGATCTCGGCGTAGAGCTTGTCCTGCAGCGGCTTGAGCGGCGCCATCAGGGCGTCGGTATAAGCGTTCTCGGCGTTGAGGTAGGCCAGCATTGCCGGCTCCTTGCGCTCGTCGTCGCGCAGCCAGTAATAGTCGTCCTCGCGCTGCGCACCGAACGGCGCGGTCACCGTATGCGGACGCTTTTCAACATCTGGCGGGGTGGGCTGTGACGCGGCGGCGGTATTGATCATCAGGCTTGCAACCAACAGGCAAAGAAGGGGTTTCATCAGGTTCGCTCCGGAACAGCAGTGGTGCATCCAGTGCAGCAGGCCACAGTGTGCCACGCCCGGCGCTTGCCCCGCTGCCATCAACGGCGCCTATCATGCAGCGATGAACACGCCCCACACCCCACACGCCCCATACAGCCGCCGCAGTCAGGAGATCGCGCCCTTCCATGTCATGTCGCTGCTGGCCCGCGCCAATGCGCTGGAGCAGCAAGGCCACGACGTGATCCACCTGGAGATCGGCGAGCCCGATTTCACCACTGCCGAGCCGGTGATACGTGCCGGCCAGGCCGCACTGGCTGCCGGCCATACCCGCTATACCGCAGCGCGCGGCCTGCCCGCCCTGCGCCAGGCCATTGCTGGCTTCTACGGCCAACGCTACGGGCTGGATATCGACCCGGAGCGGATTCTGGTCACCCCGGGTGGCTCTGGCGCGCTGCTGCTGGCCTCCAGCTTGCTGGTGGACCCGGACAAGCACTGGCTGCTGGCCGACCCGGGCTATCCCTGCAACCGGCATTTCCTGCGGCTGGTGGAGGGCGCAGCCCAGCTGGTGCCGGTGGGGCCGGAGAATGGGTATCAACTGACCCCGGAGTCGATTGCAGCTAATTGGAATGCTGGCAGTGTTGGGGCGTTGGTGGCTTCACCTGCCAATCCGACTGGCACCACGCTTGATGCCGGGCAGTTGGCCGGCTTGTCTGCGGCGTTGAAGGAACGCAGTGGGCATCTGGTGGTGGATGAGATCTACCACGGGCTGACCTATGGCTTTGATGCGCCCAGCGTGTTGGAAGTGGATGACGAGGCGTTCGTGTTGAACAGCTTCTCCAAGTACTTCGGCATGACTGGCTGGCGCCTTGGCTGGCTGGTGGCACCACCGCGCGCGGTGCCAGAGCTGGAGAAGCTAGCGCAGAACCTGTACATCAGCGCGCCGTCGATGGCGCAGCATGCGGCGCTGGCGTGCTTCGAGCCGGAGACGATTGCGATATTCGAGCAGCGACGCGAGCAGTTCCGGCAGCGGCGGGATTATCTGTTGCCGGCGTTGCGGGAGTTGGGTTTCCGGATTGATGTTGAGCCGCAGGGTGCGTTCTACCTGTACTGCGATGTGAGTGCGTTCACCGATGATGCGCAGGCGTTTTGTGCGCACTTCCTGGAGACCGAGCATGTGGCGTTTACGCCTGGCCTGGATTTTGGGAACTATCGGGCGAACCAGCATGTGCGGATTGCTTATACGCAGAATGTTGGGCGCTTGCAGGAGGCGGTGGAGCGGATTGGGCGAGGATTGGAGAGTTGGAAGCAAAGAATCGAGGGGTGAGAGGGGCTTTGGCTTTGGCTTTGGCTTTGGCTTTGGCCTTGGCCTTGGCCTTGGCTTTGGCCTTGGCCTTGGCTTTGGCCTTGGCTTTGGCCTTGGCCTTGGCTTTGGCCTTGGCTTTGGCCTTGGCCTTGGCTTTGGCTTTGGCTTGTTCCCTTCTCCCGCTTGCGGGGGAAGGTGCCCGAAGGGCGGATGGGGGGACGCTTTTGAGCTTTTGAGCTTTTGAGCTTTTGAGCTTTTGAGCTTTTGAGCTTTTGAGCTTTTGAGCTTTGGAAGCAGCAGTCTCAGTTCACCATCAACACTCCGCTCTGCCCTCACCCCAACCCCTCTCCCGCAAGCGGGAGAGGGGCTTAAGCCGAAGCACTCAAAGCAGAGCAAAGCGGAGCAAAGCAAAGCAAAGCAGAGCAAAGCAGAGCAAAGCAAAGCAAAGCAGAGCAAAGCAGAGCAAAGCAGAGCAAAAACAAACGCCACCTTTCGGTGGCGTTTGTTTTACATCACTTCAAACCAAGCATCACTTCTTGCTCAGCTGTTCCCACAGGAAGCTGTAGGCCAGTGCCGACATATGCGCAGCCTGCGCATTGTTCGCAGCACCGCCATGACCACCCTCGATGTTCTCGTAGTAGGTCACGTCCTTGCCTGCGTCGATCATCTTGGCCGCCATCTTGCGGGCGTGGCCCGGGTGGACGCGGTCATCGCGGGTCGAGGTGGTGAACAGCACCGGCGGATAGCTCTTGGCCGGGTCGAACAGGTGATACGGCGAGAAGGTCTTGATGTAGTCCCAATCGGCCGTATCCGGGTTGCCGTACTCGGCCATCCACGAGGCGCCGGCCAGCAGGTGGCTGTAGCGCTTCATGTCCAGCAGCGGAACCTGCACCACCACCGCACCGAACAGTTCCGGGTACTGGGTAAGCATGTTGCCAGTCAGCAGACCACCGTTGCTGCCGCCCTGCACGCCCAGGTGCTTGGCCGAGGTGATCTTGCGGGTGACCAGATCCTGCGCAACCGCCGCCATGTCCTCATACGCCTTGTGGCGGTTCTGCTTCAGCGCCGCCTGGTGCCAACGCGGGCCGTACTCACCACCACCACGGATATTGGCCACGACATATACGCCGCCCTTGTCCAACCAGGCGCGGCCCATGCCGCCGGAATAACCCGGGGTCAGCGAGATTTCAAAACCGCCGTAGCCGTACAACAGGGTCGGGTTGGAGCCGTCCAGCTTCATCGCCTTGTCGTGCACCACGAAGTACGGCACGCGGGTGCCGTCCTTGCTGGTGGCGAAGTGCTGCTCGATCACCTTGTCGCTGGCGTCGAAGAACGCCGGCATGGTCTTGAGCACTTCCGGCTGCTTGCCGATCTCGGCCAGGGCCAGGGTGGTCGGGGTCAGGTAATCGGTGACGGTCATCCACACCGCGTCGCTTTCATCCGCGTCCACCGCGCCAACACCAATGGTGCCGAAGGCCGGTGCGCCGGTGAAATCGCTGCTCACCCAGCCGTCCTTGCCGTGGGTCAGTACTTTCAGGCGGTTCTTGACGTCGTCCAGCACGTTCAACACCACGTGCGACTTGGTCCAGGTGGCGCCGGCCAGCGAGGTGGTGTCGGTCGGCGCGAACAGCACGTCGAACTCGCGCTTGCCGGCCATGAAGTCATCAAACTTCGTCGCCAGCAGCGAACCGGCGGCGTAGGTCTTGCCACCCACGGTCCACGGCTCACGCAGCTCCAAGGTCAACCATTCGCGGCGGATGCCCTTTTCGGCCGAGTTCGGTGCGTCAACCTTGGTCAGCTTGCCATCGGCGCCGATCAGGAACAGCTCGTTGTTGTAGAAGGCAACGGTGCGGCTGACAAAATTGCGCTCGAAACCCGGCGTATCGTCATGCATCGCCGAGATGTACATGTCCTCTGGCTTGCCTTCGTACACCGTGGTTGCGGCAGTGATCGGGGTACCGCGCTGCCAGCGTTTGACCACGCGCGGGTAGCCGGAGGTGGTCATCGAGCCCGGACCAAAGTCGGTGTAGACAAAGACATTGTTCTGGTCGATCCAGCCCAGGCCACCCTTGGCCTCGGCACGGAAGAAACCGTCCTTGATCCAATCCTTCTTGGAGATGTCGAACTCGCGGGTGACATCGGCGTCAGCGCCGCCACGCGACAGCGCGATCAGGCAGCGGTTGTATTCCGGGCGCAGGCAGTTGGCACCGTGCCATACCCAGTTTTCGCCCTCGGCCTTGTTCAGTGCGTCCAGATCCAGCACGGTTTCCCACAGCGGCTCGGCCTTGCGGTACTCGGTCAGCGTGGTACGGCGCCAGACGCCGCGCTCGTGCTGCTTGTCTTTCCAGAAGTTGTAGTAGTAATCGCCGATCTTCTCGACACCCGGGATCTTGGCGTCCGAATCCAGCACTTCGCGGATGCCGGCTTCCATCGCCTTGAACTGCGGAGTCACGGCCAGGCGGCCTTCGGACTTGGCGTTCTGCTCCTTCACCCAGCCCAGCTGTTTGTCGCCGGTGACGTCTTCCAGCCAGGCGTACTTGTCCTGGGAATCGTCAGCGGCCATGGCGGCCCCGGCCAGGCCGGAAGAAAGCAGACCCGCCACAAGGCAGGCAGAGGTGAGTCGAGACATGTTGGCTCCATGCGGTCATAAGCCGCGAACGCTAACACAGCCCCGTACCCACCCCCACGTGTCGAAGGTCAGGCCGCCTGTGGCAGGCGGCGCCGGGCCGGGCGACGACCACGGGTGGCCTGCGGGCCGCGCTTACGCGGTTTGGCGTGGCGATTCCGCCAAGCTGCGGGTAGGCGAAAGCGGTACAAGGCCCACCAGGCGCTCAGCGGCATGCCCAGCAGCCACAACGGCAGCCAGCCGATCCAGTCGCTGTGGCCGCGCGCCGCCGGCCATACCAGCACCAGCGCCAGGCCCGCCAGGGCTACCTGTCTGACGCAGCGCAGCACCTGCGGGTCGGGCGCGTCCTGCGCGTTACGACGGGATGACGATGCGAGCGGCTTGGTCATGACGTTCTCCGGCAACATGGCTGTGTTGGAGTGCATCCTCGATGGCCGTCATCTCACAGACTGCGACCTGCCATTGACGGGCGCATCGCTGCCCGTCGAACATGCAGCCCTGACCTTCATAGGTGCCCTACCCGTAATGCGACCGATTCCCGTCTTTCTGTCCGCCGTGTTGTTGAGTCTCGCCCTGCCGCTGACCCCGGCTCATGCACAGGAGGCTGCCCCGGCGACGACGACGGTGGAGGGAATTGCCGAGGGCCCGATTGACCTGCAACGCTTCATGGGCCGCTGGTATGTGATCGGCCGGGTGCCCAACTTCATCGAGCGCGGCCATGTGGCCAGCGTCAACACCTATACCTTGCGCGACGACAACAAGGTTTCGATCAAGTATCAGTTCCGCGATGGCTTTGCCGAGCCGGAAGATGAAATCGAGATCCGCGCCAAGGTAGACGAGGACAGCGGCAACCGCCGCTGGCGCACCTGGTTCTACCGGATCGTGCCCACACATACCCGCATTCTGGAAGTGGCGCCGGACTATTCCTGGGCACTGATCGGTTACCCGGGCCGCGAGATGGCGTGGATCTTCGCCCGCGAACCGGACATGGACAACGCCACCTACCGCCAGCTGGCCACCCGCCTGCGCGACAAGTACGACGTCAACACCGACAAGCTCAAGCGCGTGCCGCAGCACCCGCAGCAGGTGGACAAGCTGGGCTTTGAAGTGCCGAACAAGAAGTAACAGGGCCGGCCTGTCTCTCCTCTTGTAGGAGCGGCGTAAGCCGCGAAGCTGATATCGCTGCAGCCTGCGAAGAGCTTACCCCTCCCCAACCCTCCCCTCCACCTTCGGCGCAAGGGAGGGAGCAAAGCGTAGTGCCGAGCCATGCTCGGCAGAGGCTTTGCCGGTAATGCCCCAGCCGAGCATGGCTCGGCTCTACACTGCATTTTGTGTAACGCTTCAGCCGAGCGTGGCTCGGCTCTACCTGCATTTTGTGTAATGCCCCTGCCGAGCATGGCTCGGCACTACAGGGGCTACTCAGCCACCTGGTTTGGCGGTCTCTATTACTACGCCCAGCTGCTTGCCGGCCTCGGCCAGTTTGACCTTCTTGCCGTCGCTGCGGGCGATCAGGTAATCCGCCGCTACCCAGCCGCTCTTGCCGTCTGCACGCACATTGCACCATTGCAGGTCGGCCAGGCAGCGCTGTACTTCCACCGTGGTACCTATCGGCAATACCGCCAGACGCTCTGCACGCTGATCCGGCGCACTGCGCAGATTGAGCCCATTGCTGACCTGGGCGGCGGGTTCGTTGATACGCGGTTGGAACCACAGCACCGCGCCGATGATGGCCGCGCAGGCTGCGATGCGGGTGATTAGCCGGGGCATGTCGTCAAGCTTGGGGAATGCGTATCCCCAAGCTTGATCCTCAACGCCGCAGCTGACCAGCCCCGGCCGTGGGCGCTGTTCAGGCAGTCATGCCGCTATGCCGCAACAAGGCGTCAATCTGCGGTTCACGGCCACGGAAGGCGCGGAAGTTCTCTGCCGCACTGCGGCTGCCGCCGCGCGACAGCACTTCATCGCGGAAACGCCTGCCGGTTTCGGCCAAGGCAGCCGGTGCTTCTTCGAACGCAGCGTAGGCATCGGCGCTGAGCACTTCGGCCCACTTGTAGCTGTAGTAACCGGCCGCGTAGCCGCCAGCAAAGATGTGGCTGAACTGATTGGCGAAACGGTTCCAGGCCGGCGGGATGTTCACTGCAACCTCATCTCGCACGCGCTCCAGCAGCTGCAACACGCTTTCCTGTTCAGGCTGATACTGGCTGTGCAGCAGCATGTCGAACAGACCGAACTCCAGCTGGCGCACGGTGAACATGCCGCTCTGGAAATTCTTCGCCGCCAGCATCTTGTCGAACAGTTCACGCGGCAACGGCGCGCCAGTGTCGACATGCGCGGTCATCGCTTCCACCTGCTCCCACTCCCAGCAGAAGTTCTCCATGAACTGGCTGGGCAGTTCCACTGCATCCCACTCCACGCCATTGATGCCGGCAACCGCCAGCTCACCAATGCGGGTCAACAACTGATGCAGGCCGTGGCCCATTTCGTGGAAGACGGTGGTGACTTCGTCATGGCTGAAGGTCGCCGGCTTGCCATCGTTGCCACGGCCGAAATTGCAGACCAGATACACCAGCGGTGTCTGCACGCCAACTGCGGTGACGCGACGGTTGCGACAATCGTCCATCCACGCACCACCGCGCTTGCCTTCGCGCGCGTACAGGTCCATGTAGAACTGGCCAACCAGCGCGCCATCGGCATTCACCAGTCGATAGAAACGCACGTCTTCGTGCCAGACCGGGGCGCTGTCCTGCTCCACCTTGAGCCCGTACAGGCGCTCGATCACGCCGAACAGGCCAGCCAGCACCTTGGGCTCGGTGAAGTACTGCTTCACTTCCTGCTCGGAATAGCTGTAACGCGCCTGCTTGAGCTTCTCTGCCACATAGGCCAGATCCCAGGCCTGCAGTTCTTCCATGCCAAGTTCGTCGCGGGCGAAGGCTTCCAGCTCGGCACGGTCGCGCTGCGCATAGGGCTTTGCGCGTGCAGCCAGGTCACGCAGGAAGCTCAGCACCTGCGGCGCGTCGCTGGCCATCTTGGTGGCAATCGAATACTCGGCGTAGTTGTCGAAACCCAACAATGCGGCCAGTTCGTTGCGCACGGCGAGAATGCGATCGATATTGCCGGTGTTGTCCAACGCGGCGTCGCCGAACTCCGATGCGCGCATCGCATGCGCGCGATACAGCTGCTCGCGCAGCGCGCGGTTGTCGGCATAGGTCTGCACCGGCAGATAGCACGGCATCTGCAGGGTCAGCTTGTAACCTTCGCGGCCATCCTTGTGCGCGGCGGCGCGGGCACTGGCGATCACGTCATCGGGCAGGCCCAGCAGGTCATCGGCCACATCCACGTACAAGGCAAATGCATCACCGGCATCGAGTACGTTCTGCGAGAACTTGGCTTGCAGGCCGGACAGCTCTTCCTGCAACTCGGCGAAACGCGCCTTGCCGGCGTCGTCGAGTTCGGCACCGCCGAGGCGGAAGTCGCGCAGTGCATTCTCCAGCGCCTTGCGCTGTGCTTCGTCGTAGCTGGCCGCTGCCGGCGCGGCGGCCAGCAGCTTGTACTGTGCGTACAGCGCCGGGTTCTGCGCGACCGAGCTGCCGAAGCGGCTGATCTTGGGCAGATTGGCGTTGTAAGCCTCGCGCAGCTCCGGCGTGTTGACCACCGCCTGCAGGTGCGAAACCTGGCCCCAGGCGCGATACAGCCGCTCGGTGGCGTCGTCCAGCGGCACCACGAAATTCTCCCAGCTCACCGGTGCCACGGTTTCGGCAGCTTTCACCGCTGCTTCGGCCTCGGCCAGCAGGGTATCGATGGCCGGGGTGACGTGTTCAGCACGGATCGCGTCAAAACGCGGCAGGCCGGAGAAATCGAGCAGGGGATTGGCGGTGTTCACAACATTCCTTCAAACAGTTCCGGCTGCGCCGGTATCAGAGCTGATATGGCGACGCTTCCAGCCAGGCACAAGGCAGGGTCGGCATGCCCTGCCCGGCCACGGCGGTGGCCACCACAGCATCGGCACCGACCACGTCGATGCCCTGCTGGCTGTACCAGTCCGGGTTGTAGTAACTGTGTGCGTAACGTTCGCCGGCATCGCAGAGGATGCTGACGATGGAGCCGTCACGGCCGGCGTCGCGCATCTGCTGGGCGGCGTACAGCACACCGATGAAGTTGGTGCCGGTAGAGCCGCCGACGCGGCGCCCCAGGGTGGCGCTGACATGACGCATTGCAGCCAGGCTCAGCGCGTCGCTGACTTTGACCATCGCATCGACGCAGGTCGGGATGAAGCTGCGCTCCACGCGCGGACGGCCGATGCCTTCCACACGCGAGCCGCCTTCACAGGTCATATCACGCCAGTCGCGGCCTTCCAGCGCAGCGCAATAGCCATCGTAGAAGACCGACACTTCCGGGTCCGCGCAAAGGATGCGGGTGTCGTGGCGGCGATAGCTGACGTAGCGACCGAGGGTAGCGGCGGTGCCGCCGGTGCCGGGGCTGCAGACAATCCATTCCGGTACCGGATGCGGCTCCTCGGCCATCTGTTTGAAGATGGACTCGGCGATATTGTTATTGGCACGCCAGTCGGTGGCGCGCTCGGCGTAGGTGAACTGGTCCATGAAGTGGCCGCCGGTTTCGCGCGCCAGCCGCTCGGATTCGCAGTTCAAGTCGCAGGCACGCTGCACCAGATGGCAGCGACCGCCATGGAACTCGATGGCGGCGATCTTCTCCGGCGACGTGCTGGCCGGTATCACAGCGATGAACGGCAAGCCCAGCAGACGCGCGAAGTAAGCCTCGGACACCGCAGTGGAACCGCTGGAGGCCTCGATCACCGGGCGGCCCTCGCGCAGCCAGCCATTGGCCAGCGCGTACAGGAACAGCGAGCGGGCAAGCCGGTGCTTGAGGCTACCGGTCGGGTGGCTGGATTCATCCTTCAGATAGACATCGATACCGGGGAAGCCCGGCAGGTCGACGGGAATCAGATGGGTATCGGCCGAACGGTTGTAGTCGGCTTCAATCTTGTGGATGGCCGCCGCCACCCAATCACGCTGGGACATGGATCGCCACTTCTTGGTGAATGCTGGGGTGGATTCTACTTGGTTGGGTTGTGGGGGGATGGCAACGGCAACTGCAGGAGCTTTACCCCTCCCCAACCCTCCCCTGCGCCTGTGGCGCAAGGGAGGGGGTGATTGCGGCCTTCGGTGAGTTGGCCGATGCACGCGTCTACCTCCTCCCTTGCGCCACAGGCGCAGGGGCGGATTGAGGCGGGGTGCTTTGGCTCTGGCTTTTCCAATCATTCAGCCCAGCCCCCACTCAGGAATGCTATGGTTCAGCCCTGCTTCCCAACCTGAATCCCGTGCCGCGCATCCTGCTGCCCCTGCTGCTGTGCCTGACCCTGATCGCTGGTGCGGTCGGTTCGGTGTGGTCTGCGACGGCGATGGCCATGCCGATGCAGGCGATGACGATGGCCATGGAAGCCGGTGACAGCACGCACGACTGCTGCCACGAGCAGGAAGCCAATCTGCAGTGCGATGCCGGCGACGCCGACAAGGCGCCCTCGCCCTGTGCCAGCGGTGATAGCTGCGACTGCAAACAGCATTGCAATATGCTGCCCAGCGTCGCGATGACGCGGCTTGCACCGATGCGCCATGCATTGGCGCCAATGCCAGCACTGCCCTCTCGCGACGACGTGGCCCCGGGCCAGCTCAACCGCCCTCCCATCGCCTGATTCCCGCGCCTTCTGGCGTCCGCAGATATCTGCGCCATGGCGATCGCCCTGGTGCACCCTTGATCTGTTCAGGACATGCAGCACCGCATCGTGATGCGGCTGTGTGACCGGGAGTTCCACATGTCTTCTGATTTCCTTTCCGATTCGCGCTCGGTGCTGTCGCGACGTCGCTTCGTGCAGGGCCTGGCCATTGGCGGCGTCGTCGCCGGTGCCGGCCTGGCGCGTATTCCGCAGGCCTTCGCCGCCGGCAGCGCCATGGCGGTGCCGCCGGTTGAGTTGCGCGGTACCGAACTGAGCCTTGCCATCGGCCGTTCGGCGGTCAATTTCACCGGCCGCACCCGCCCTGCCATCACCGTCAATGGCTCCTTGCCCGCGCCGATCCTGCGCCTGCGGGAGGGCGATACGGTCAATCTGCGCGTGGCCAATACCCTCACCGACGAGATCACCTCCATCCACTGGCACGGCATCCTGCTGCCGGCCAACATGGACGGCGTGCCGGGGCTGAGCTTCAACGGCATCGCGCCGGGTGAGGCCTATCAGTACCGGTTCCAGCTCAAGCAGTCCGGCACCTACTGGTACCACAGCCATTCGATGTTCCAGGAGCAGGCGGGCCTGTACGGCGCGATGATCGTCGATCCGCTGGCACCGCCGCCGTATCACTTCGACCGCGAGCACGTGGTCATGCTCTCGGATTGGACCGACATGGATCCGAATGCGCTGTTCCGGCGCATGAAGAAGATGCCGATGCATGACAACACCTACCAGCGCACGGTCGGTGACTTCATGCGCGACGCACGCAAGGACGGCCTGCGCGAGACGCTGAGCGATCGTGGCATGTGGGGCCGGATGCGGATGACGCCATCCGACCTGTCCGATATCAACGCCCACACCTACACCTACCTGATGAACGGTACCGCGCCGGCCGGCAACTGGACCGGCCTGTTCCGCAGTGGCGAGAAGGTGCTGCTGCGCTTCATCAACGGCTCGGCGATGACCTACTTCGATGTGCGCATCCCCGGCCTGAAGATGACAGTGGTCGCCGCCGATGGCCAGTACATCCACCCGGTCAGCATTGATGAGTTCCGCATCGCACCGGCCGAGACCTTCGACGTGATCGTCGAACCCACCGGCCAGGATGCCTTCACCCTGTTTGCGCAGGACATGGGCCGCACCGGCTATGCCTGCGGCACGCTGGCAACCCGCCAGGGCCTGCAGGCACCGATTCCGCAGATCGATCCGCGCCCGCTGCTGACCATGAGCGACATGGGCCACGACATGGGCAGCCATGGCGATCACGGCGGCGGCGGTGCCGCAACCATGGACATGAAGGGAATGGACGGCGGTTGCGGCGCCAACATGGGTGCCAAGGGCATGGAAGGTGGCTGCGGTGCAGCGATGGGCCACAGTGCCCACGGCGGCGGCGACAAATCGCCCAAGCACAAGCCCAGCGAAGCTGGTAACCCGCTGATCGACATGCAGACCGCGGCCACCGAGCCCAAACTCGATGACCCCGGCATCGGCCTGCGTGACAACGGCCGCAAGGTGCTGACCTATGGCGCAATGCGTTCCCTGTTCGAGGACCCGGATGGACGCGAGCCAGGTCGTGAGATCGAACTGCATCTCACCGGTCACATGGAAAAGTTCGCCTGGAATTTCGACGGCATTCCTTTTGCCGGCGCCGAGCCCATCAAGTTGAACTATGGCGAGCGCATGCGCATCGTGCTGGTCAACGACACGATGATGCAGCACCCGATCCACCTGCACGGCGTATGGAGTGATCTGGAGAACGCCGACGGCGAGTTCCAGCTGCGCAAGCACACCATCGACATGCCGCCGGGCACACGCCGCAGCTACCGCGTTCGCGCGGACGCCCTGGGCCGTTGGGCCTTCCACTGCCATCTGCTGTACCACATGGAAGCGGGCATGATGCGCGAAGTGAGGATCGACGCATGAAGACTTTCTCTCACTCGCTGTTGTTCATCGCCCTGGCCGCCAGCGGCAACGCCTTCGCGCAGGACCCACATGCGGGCCACGCCGGGCACGCCGCTGAAGCAAAGCCGGCAGTTGATCCGCATGCAGGGCACAACATGCCCAAGGCCAAGGCTGCAGATCCGCATGCGGGGCATGCGATGCCAGCGGATCCACATGCAGGCCATGCCATGCCCAAGGTGGAAGATCATTCCAGCCACGGCGCGGCAGCTGACCCGCACGCGGGGCATGCAATGCCTGCTGATCCGCATGCCGGCCACAACATGCAGGGCAGCAGCGCCAGCGACGCACCGCGCGAGCCGATCCAGACGCCGACCAAGCAGGACTTCGACGATGCCTTCCCGGTGTTGAAGCCGCATGCGATGGAGCATGCGCCGTCGTTCAACAGTCTGGTGGTGTTCGATCACCTGGAAGCCTGGGACAACGCGCACGGCAGCGGCCAAGCCTGGGGTATCAACTCCTGGTTCGGCAATGACATCAACCGCCTGTGGATCCGCAGCGAAGGCGAGCGCAGTGAGAACACGCTCGGCGACTGGTCGGTGGATGCGTTGTACGGCCATTCGATCTCGCCGTGGTGGGACGTGGTGGCCGGTGCGCGGTATGACAACAGCCGCGAATCGCCGGACCTGACCCGCGCAGCCTTCGGTCTGCAGGGCATGTCGCCGTACAAGTTCGAAGTCTCAGCGATGGCTTACATCGGCGGACCGCGCAAGGCCGAGTTGGCCTTCGAGGTGGAGTACGACGTGCTGCTGACCAACCGGCTGATTCTGCAGCCGGCGGTGGAAGCCAGCATCGTTGCCGATGACGATCCGCGCCGTGGTGTGGGCAAGGGCTTGAGCAGCGTGGAAGCGGGCCTGCGCCTGCGCTACGAGTTCACCCGCAAGTTCGCGCCGTATGTGGGCTTTGTGCACGAGCGCGCGTTCGGCAATACCGCTGATATGCACCGTGATGCAGGCGAAGGCGTGAGTGAATCGCGCTGGGTTGCCGGCGTGCGCTTCTGGTTCTGATTCGTCGGGGTGGCGCCGCACACCGGCACCATCCCCACTCTCCCTACAAGGAATGCTTTCGATGAAGTTCTTTATTCAAGCCGCACTGATCGGCGCGATCTCCCTTGCCTCGGTTTCCCTCGCGCAGGCCCAGCATGCCGGCCACGAGCATCACGCACCGGCAGCAAAACCTGCTGCAAAGGCACCGCAGGCTGATGCTGCGGCGACGTTCAAGCGCTTTGACACCAACAAGGATGGCTTCATCAGTCGCGAGGAACTGCCCAGCGGCCACCCGCTGCTGCCGCACTTCGGCATGAGCGACAGCAACCGCGATGGCAAGCTCGACGCCAAGGAATTCGAGCGCGGCCTGTCGATGCTGTGACGCCCTACTGCCGCACCGGCCAGCGGTCGGTGCGGCGAACTGTCCAAGGAATCAAGATCATGAAAATGCGTTCAAAGCCGATGTTCTCGCTGTTGCTGCTGGCTACCGGCACTCTGTTGATCAGCGCCTGCAATGCCAGTCCGTCGACTGCTGCTGCAGCCACCACGACCGTTGCCGCGGCACCTGCAAAGGCTGCTGAGGCAGCGCCGGCTACCAAGGCACTGCCGTTGGTGGTTGTGCACAAGGACCCCAACTGCGGTTGCTGTGGTGGCTGGGCCGAGCATATGCAGGCCTCGGGCTTCCCGGTGCAGCTCAATGACACCAGCGACATGATGGCGGTCAAGCAGCGTTTGGGAATCGGTGACGGCATGATGTCCTGCCACACCTCCGAGATTGACGGCTATGTGGTGGAAGGCCATGTGCCGGTAGAAGACATCAAGAAGCTGCTGGCTGAGCGCCCGCTGGCACGCGGACTTGTGTTGCCGGGCATGCCGGTTGGTACGCCGGGCATGGAGTCGCCGGATGGTTATCGCCAGGCGTTCACGGTTGCACTGCTGGGCAATGATGGTTCGTTGAGTGAGTTCTCAAAGCACGAGTGACCCGCTTAAGCCCCTCTCCCGCAAGCGGGAGAGGGGTTGGGGTGAGGGGAAGCTTTTAGCTAAGCAAAGTCAAAAGCCCCCCTCATCCGCCCTCCGGGCACCTTCTCCCGCAAGCGGGAGAAGGGAGTGTCCAAAGCCGAAGCCAGAGCCGAAGCCGAAGCCGAAGCCAGAGCCAGAGCCAGAGCCAGAGCCAAGGCCAGAGCCAGAGCCAAGGCCGAAGCCGAAGCAACAGCAACTACAACGGCAACAACTGCAGACCTCCGGTATCTGCAGCCGCAACAGCCAGACCCAAAATTACTCAGATCTTGAAGTCATCAAACGCGACCCGCTCATCCGCAACACCCAGCTTGCGCAGCAGCTGCCTTGTCGCCGCCAACATCGCCGGCGGACCACACAGATAGAACTCGCAACCCGCCAGATCCGGATGCTGCTTCAAGAGATCCTCATGCATCGCCTCATGCACACGACGTGCATCTGCCCCCTGCCCCGACCACACCGGATGCCAACTGAAGTTGGGGTGCTCAAGCGCCAGCTCCTGCATCTGCTCGACATACGGGCAATCGCGCTCGCCACGGGCACCGTACCAATAGTGGATACGCTCGCCACCGCCCTCATCCAGACGCTGCTGGATCAGCGCACGTAGTGGCGCCATGCCCGCACCAGCGCCAATGAAGATCTTCTCGCGCTCGCTACCACTGAGTGCAAAGTCACCGAACGGACCGCTGTAGCGGACGCGGTCACCCTGGCGCAGCGTATAGGCATAGGTCGAGCCCTTGCCCGGTGGATGCTTGCGATTCTCCTGCCAGCCCGGGCTGAAGCGCACCAGCAGCACCAAGCCGCCGTCTGCATTCGTCACCGGTGTTGCCAGCGAATACGAGCGCCGCACCACCGCCTTGTTCTGCAAGGTCGCAGGCAAGGACAACGCCTTCCAATCCTCGTCATGCCCGGTCGGAGACCACACCGCACTGCGCGGCAGCTCGTATTCAGGCACGTGCAGCTGCAGATAGCAGCCAGGCTGGAACTGCGCGTCTGCGGCCTGTTCCGGGCGCAGATGTATCTCACGCAGGAATGGCGTTACCGCGACAACCTTCTCGACGATGGCCCAGTGTTCGGTCCACAGGCTGGCGCCGCCGGCCACTTCGATCTCGACGTCTTCATCCACCTGCAGATTGCAGGCCAGTCGACAGCCGACCTTGCGCTTTGCTTCAGGCACATGCGCGCGATCTGCCGCGGTTGCCTTGCCCGCACCAGCACGTACCCGCACTTCGCACAGGCCGCAACTCTGGCCACCACCGCAATTGGAAGGCAAATGGATGCCTTCACGCGCCAGTGCCACGTAAACGCTGTCGCCGCTTGCAACCTCGACCGTGCGCAGATGCGCGCCGCCCGGTGCGTAGACCATCAGCTGCCGACGCGAACGCCAGCGACGCGGGATGAACTCCTGCAGGTGGAAGCTGGCGATCAACAACCACACGCCAGTCAGCGCCAACCACAGGCCACCGATACCCATGCCAACCACCAGCGGGTTGTTGAAGTCGACCCGGCTGCTGTAATCCATGATGTGCAGCATCCAGAAGATATCGAACAGCCGCCACGTAGCGTTGCGGTGTTCCATCACCTGGCCGCTATGCGCGGACACATAGATGCTGGTGTCCTGCGCGTCACTGAAGTCCACGCGCCACACCGGGTCGGGGTTGGCCCTGGTTTCCAGAGTCTTTTCCAGGTACTGCGGCGCAGCGGCTACGCCGTCACCGGCATAGGCCGCCTGTGCGACTTTCGCCGCGACCGCCGCATCAATGGCGATGCGCTTGCCGTCGCGGGCATCGATCACCTCGGTGCCTTGCGGCGATTGCAGGCGATACACCGGCTGTTGCAGCAACCAGCCACTGTCCAGCGTCGCCGCCTCGCCCTTGGCCGCAGCCAGCGCCACACTCGGCGACACTGTCGCGGCCGGCCAAGCAGGATTGGCGACAACTGCAGCCTGCTGGGCGCTGCCTTCGATCTTGTCCGGATCGAGCAGGCTCATCATCAAGCCGCTGCCCAACCACACCACGAACTGCAGGCCAACGATCAGGCCCACCCACTTGTGCAGGGTCCGCATCCAGGGCGTCATGCACTCCTCCGCTTGCCGAAGCTGTAGAACAGCAGCCAAATGCCGCTGAGTGCGAATACCAAACCGACAATCGAAGCCACCCGCAACAAGGTGTTGTTGACGTCGGTGCGGTCCTCGTAATCCATGATGTGCAACATCCACACGAAGTCGAACACCCGCCACAGGTCGTGCCGACGCGCCAGCAATTCCCCGCTGTCCGGCGACAGGTACAAAGTGGTGTCGCCGCGACCGCTGAAATGCACGGCCCACATCGGCACCGGCCGGGTCTTCACTTCCGACGGTGCGCGGGTGATCCACTCCACCCGTTCAACTTCGCCCTTACCCTGATACAGCGACTGCGCCAGCGCTATTGCCTGCTCGCGATCCAACGGTGCCATGCGCTCGCCGCTGGCGGCATCCACCAGATACTTTTGCTTGCCCTGGCGGATTTCATAGACCTCGCGTTCCAGCACATGCTTGAGCCGGAACGACTCCATCTGCGGGTAGCGTGTGGCCAGCACATCGGCGCCGACGCGCGCGGTCTGCGCCGGCAGCGGTGTGCCATGTACGTGGGCAAGGTGATCGCCGTGGATCACGTCCAGCGGCACCACGGTCATGTAGACCCCGCTGAGCATCCACAGCAGTGCCTGCACACCGATCACCAGGCCGATCCATTTGTGGGCACGGCGTGCCCAGAATGCGGGTTTCATCAACATCGTCCTCGTTCAATGATGCGCCCCGCCGCAGCTACGACGGGGCGCATCCAATCACCAGCGGTAGCCGATGCGTGCGTACCAGCGGCGACCCAGCAGGTCGTAGGTCATCGTATCGGTGTTGGCATCGGTATAGCTCTGGATGAACGGCGGCTTCTTGTCGAAGACGTTGTCCAGGCCCAGTGATACATCCAGCGCCTTGCTCACCGCGTACTTGAGTTGCAGGTTGTGATAGAACACCGACGGCGCGTGGTCGCCGATGTCACCGCGTGCCGCATTGATGTCATCGGCCCGGCCGATGTACTGCGTGCTCCAGGTACCCGACCATTGACCGCGCGAGGCATTCATCGAGACCAGGCCACGCCATTTGGCATAGCTGCCGCGGCCACCGGTGATCTTGCCGGCGTACTCGATCAGGTCGGCGCCATCGTACGGCCGCACGTCATAGCGCTGCAGATAGGACACATCGGCGCTGACGCTGGCATCGAAACCTGCTGCCTTGAACTCATACAGCGCGCCGAAGTCGTAGCCGGTGACATGCTCGTTGGCGGCATTGACCGGCTGCGAAGACAGGAAGTCGACTTCGCCGGTGCGCGGGTTGCGGGTGAAGTTGCTGGCATCGCAGAACGGATGCGCCAGCCCCGGTGTGTTGTAGCAGATCGCCAGTTTGGTGGAACCGTCGATACGCTGGATCGCGTGTTTGATGCGGATGTTGTAGTAATCCAGCGTCAAGGTCAGCCCGGACAGGAACTCCGGCGTCCACACCACGCCAGCGGTGAACGAGGTGGCGTCTTCCGGCTCCAGCGCCGAATTTCCACCGGAGGTGGTGAGGATGGTGTTGCCTGGCTGCACATAGCCAGCCGGCACGCCATAGGCCTGACAGTTGGCACGCACCGTCGAGCCAGCCGGCAACGCCGACCAGTTACTGCACGGATCGGTGGTGGTCAGGTTGCCCTCGGCCACGCCTCCAAACAGTTCCGGAATGTTCGGGATGCGGAACGCAGTGGCATAGGTGCTGCGCACTTTCAGCGAAGGATTGACCTGCCAGTCCAGGCCGACCTTGTAGTTGTAATCGCGGCCGAATAGATCGTAGTCCGAGGCGCGGCCTGCCAGATTCATATACAACGAATCGGCGATCACGTTGTCCTGCAGCAGCGGAATTGCCAGCTCGGCAAAGACTTCCTTGGCGGTGTATTCACCGGCAATCGGGTCCTGCTGGTTGGTGTTGCCGATGCCGAGCACGGTAAGCGGATCGGGATTGCGCCAGCCGCGCTCCTTGCGCACTTCCACACCGGCAGCAAAGCCCACCCAACCAGCAGGAAGCTCGAAGATCTGCCCGCTGAGGTTGGCGGTGAAACTCTTCTGTTCGTTGCCGCCAGTGTCGCGCGAGGTGTAGAGGATGTAGTCGAGCACTTCACGACTCAGGTCGCCATAGCCCAGGTAGTCGCCGCAGGGAATCGCCGCGCCCGGCACCGGGCTGCAGATGCTGCGGTTCAAGGTCTGCTCGACGCGGTCAAGATTGGCAACGTTGTCCGAGCCATCGACGCCGGTGTTGCGGCCCCAGTTCAAGGCCGCCGACCAATCCCAACCGGTGCCGAACTGCCCCTTCACTCCAACCAGTCCACGGAAGGTATTCACCTCCTGCGAGAAATGGCGCGGACCGGCTTCTTCCAGGCGACGGCGCTGCAACAGCAGGTCCTGTCCGGTCGGGTTGGTCGGGTGATTGGCGGCGATGTTGATCGGCCGATACACGCCCAGTCCGCCCGGCGCAGCGAGCTGATCGGATTGACGGTTGGTATACATCAGCTCGGTGAACACGGTGGTGTTCTCGCTGAGCTGGCTGTCACCGAACACGCTCATGCTGATGCGTTTGATCGGATTGACCGCGTTGAGCGTGGGGTTGCCGTTGTAGTTGTGCTTGGCGGCCGAGTAAGGCTCGTAGAAATTACCGTTGCCGCCCAGCACCTGGTTGAAGTTGACGCGACTGCCATCGGCCAGCAGCGCGCGGCCGCCTACCGTGGTGGAACTGCCCGAGCACACCAGCTTGCCGTCTACTTCGGCCAGGCCGCAGGGCGCGCGTGAGCCCATGTTGACGGTGCCGCCTTCTGCATAGTTGATGCCTGCCATCAACGAGCCGCGATCGCTGGTGACGCCCCAGGCCAGGTCAACGGCGGTTTCATCACCATCGCCACGCGTGGTCTGGCCGTAGCGCACTGCCGCTTCGGCGCCGTCGAATCCTTGCTTGGTGATGATGTTGACCACGCCCGCCACCGCATCGGCACCATAGATGGCCGAGGCGCCGTCCTTGAGCACTTCCACGCGCTCGATCAGCGATACCGGGATCATGTTCAGATCGACCGAGCTGTTGGCGCCGGTACCGCCATTGACGATGCGGCGGCCATTGAGCAGCACCAGGGTGCGGTTGATGCCGAGGCCGCGCAGATTGACCTGGGTGGTGCCATAGCCGTTCTCGGCCCAATAGGCATTGCTCTGGCTGCCGGCAAAGCCGGCCGAGGCCGGCAGGCGCTGCAACAGCGTGTCCACCGAGGTGGCGCCGGAGCGTTCGATGGCCTGCGCGTCGATCACGCTGACCGGGCCTACGCCCGACAACTGCGCGCGCTTGATGTGGCTGCCGGTGACCTGCACGGCGTCCAGCGTGCGGGCGGCTTCATTCGGGGGCTGCGCGTCCTGCGCATTGGCGGTGTGGACGGCGGTGGCACACAACAGCGTGCCAATGGCCGCAGCCAAGGCTTGGGGCTTCAAATACATGTTCTCTCTCGCTGGGATTCTGTCTCGGGGCGATAGCCGCGGTCGCGGGTGCGAGCACGGTTCACTACTACGTCGTGGTGACGCGAGAACAACCGCTCAGACGATGGGAGGTCGGAAAACCCGGGATAGCCGGCCGGCCGGCAGTACCAGCGCTGGCAATGGCGTATCGGCAGATACCGGTGGATGCGCACCGGCGAACAACAGCGCCGTCGCGGGGGGATAGATGGTGAACACGCACAGGCATTCGCAGCCCACGCTGTCGGCGCAACTGCAGTCGTCGGCATGGCTGGTTGCCGACTTGCCGGTGTGCTCGTCGTGGCCACCGCCGGTGCTTGCGCGCGGCGCCGTCGACGTGCGTGCCGCCAGGTCAGTCCGCACCGGATCACTCCGCACCGGGTCACAGCTGGCACTGGCCGCGCGGGTAATCCCGGCAACCGACGGAACCCCGTCCGCATGCAGCACCATGCGCGTGCTCGCCCATGCCCCGAGCACGCCTTCGACGGCGAGCACCAGCATCAGCAGCAACGGCAGGCACATACGGTAGGACATGAAGTTCCGGACAATTCCGTTATTTGTATATACATACAATGAATAACGCGAGCAGCGAAACCTTGTCAACCGCCGCTGGTCACGCCGTGGCTCCATCCGTGGTGGCATCCCCTGCCAACAATCCGCGCAGCCCTTGCGCCAGCGTCACTTCCCGGCGCACATCAGGCAATGCATGCGCGCTTCATCAAAACCAGGGGAACAACGACTATCCTGCGACGCAGCATAGCCAGCGCGCGCGCAGCCGCCTAGCCACTGAAGGGTTGCCGTTGATGATTTTTTGTATCGACGCACGCAAGCTGGGCTAGCGATTTCAAATGCAACTTTCTGCATGAACATTGCACTGCCGCTGCAGCGCGAGCGCCCTCCCCCATTCATCGCAACAGGACAGATCTCATGAGCCTTCAAACCCTTGCTCAACAGCCCGGCGTCGCCGCCCAGGTGCCGGCCGAAACCAACGGCTTCGTGTTCAACCACACCATGCTGCGGGTCAAGGACATCCGCGCCTCGCTGGATTTCTATACGCGGGTGCTCGGCTTCCAGCTGATCGACCAGCGTGATTTCGCCGAAGCGCAGTTCAGCCTGTACTTCCTGGCCTATGTGCCGACCGGTGTGCAGGTGCCGCAGGACGATGCCGAGCGCCGCCTGTGGATGGCCGGCATTCCCGGCGTGCTGGAACTCACCCACAACCACGGCACCGAGAACCAGGACGGCGCGATCTACCACGACGGCAACAGCGACCCACGCGGCTTCGGCCATATCTGCGTGTCGGTGCCGGAACTGGAAGCAGCCTGTGCGCGTTTCGAGGAACTGGGCGTGCCGTTCCAGAAGCGCCTGAGCGATGGCCGCATGAAGAGCCTGGCCTTCATCAAGGATCCGGACGGCTATTGGGTGGAGATCATTTCCAACAGCGCGCGTGCCTGATCAGCGCATAGCCATGAAACAACAAACGCCGGCGTAAGCCGGCGTTTGTTGGTGTCGAACCACTTGGCAGAGGTTGCGACTTACTTCTTGAAGGTGCCGGCCTTGACCAGCACCATCTTCTGCGGGTCCACGTACTTGCGGATCGCACCGTTGACCTGCTCCAGCGTCACCGATTGGATCGCCTGCGGGTAGTTGTCCAGCCATGCCAGGCCAACACCGCGCTCAACCGTGCCGATGATCGCCGCCGACATGCCGTCGGTATTGCCCAGGCCAACCTGGTAGCTGCCGACCATCGCCTGCTTGCGTGCATCCAGTTCTTCGGCGGTGATGCCATCCTTCCACCAGCGCTGCAGTTCGCGGCGGGTGCTGGCGATGCCCTTGTCCATCAGCTCCGGTGCGAAGGTGGTGCTGATGCCCAGGCCGCCGTCCATATAGTCGCTGCCCAGCAGGTTGCCGCCGATGCCGTAGGTCAGGCCTTCCTTCGCGCGCACCGCCGCCATCAGCCGGCCGGTGAAGCCCGAACCCAACACGTCCACGCCCACCGTCATCGGCAGGTAGTCGGCATCGGTATAGCGCAGGCCGGTGGACTGACCGAGAAACACGCTGACGCTGGCCTTGTCCTTCATCGCGATGCTGTGCTCGGCGGCCTTGGCCGGCAGCCGTGCGGGCGCATCACGCAGATAGTCCACGCCGCCGCTCCAGCCGTTGAAGCCGTGTGCAACCGCGGTTTCAATCGCCTTGGCATCGACGTCACCGGCAAACACCAGGGTCATGTGTACCGGGCCGTAGTACTTGGTGTGGAAGGCCTTGATCTGCTCCAGCGTTACCTGCGGCACCGCCTTGAGCATGGCTTCGCGCGGTGCCGGTGCGTTGATACTGCCAGCCGGGAAGATGCTCAGCATCATGGTTTCGCGGGCCATCGCGCCGGGGTTGTCACTGGCTTGGCGCAATGCCGCTTCCAGCTGCACCTTGGCCTTGGCCAACTCTTCGGCGGTGAAGGCCGGCTGGCGCAGCTGCTCGGCGAGCAGGTCGAGCACGGTCGGCAGGTCCTGCTTCAGGCTCTTGCCGTAGATGCCGATGCGCGCCGCGCTGGGGCTGAAAGACAACTGCGCACCGATGCCATCGAGGGTATCGGAAATGGCGAACTTGTCGCGGCGGGTGGTGCCGGCTTCCAGCAGCATCGCGGTCAGCGTCGGCACCGCCGGATTGTCGGCCTTGGCGGCGAGAAAGGCGTCACCCAGCGGCATGGAGCCGGTGAAGGTGACCACGTCCTTGACCCCCATCGGGTAGACGATCAGGTCGATGCCTGCGGCCTTGGCGTGCACGGCGCTGTCGGCAACACCGGCCTGGGCAGCGAATGCGGCAAGGCTGGACAGTGCAGCCAGTGCCAGCGGAATCAGTCGAATGCGTTTTGCGTTGTTCACTTGCTGCTCTCCGGCACGAACCAGCCAACCGTGCTCTGCTCTGCGGTGAAATACTTGCCGGCGACGCGCTGCACGTCGGCCGGGGTGACCTTCTCAAGATCCTTCAGGGCGCTGGAATACAGGGTCCAATCACCCATAGCGATGAACTCGTTGAGCGCATCGGCGGCCTGATCGGTGCCATCGCGGCGGTAGGCTTCCTCGGCGCGGTACGGACCAAGCACGCGCTTGATCTCCTCGACGCTGACGCCGTCGCGGGCAACCTTGGCGATCTCGTCGCGGACGATCTTCTCGATGTCTTCGTGCTTGCTGTCCGGGGCCAGCGCCACGCTCAGCATGAACAGGCTGGGATCGCGCTGCTGGTACATGCCGCCCGATACCGCCACCGCCTTGCTGGTATCCACCAGTGCGCGCTGCAGGCGGGCGCTGCGGCCGCCCTGCAACACCAGCTCCAGCACGTTCAGTGCGGGAATGTCCTTGTCCAGGCCGGCCGGTGCCTTGTACGCCATCATCACCGTGCCGGTTTCGCCGCCACGACGCAGCGTCACCCGACGCTCGCCCTGCTGCTCCGGTTCGGTGGTGTAGACCTCGGGAATGGCATGCGGCGAGCGCGGCACCTTGCCGAACTTGTCGCCGATGCTGGCCAGTACCTTGGCGCTGTCGATATCGCCGACCACGGTGACTGTGGCATTGTTCGGCCAGTAGAAGGTGTCGTAGAACTCACGCAGCTTCTCGATGGACACCTTCTCGATATCACTGCGCCAGCCGATCACCGGATGGTGGTACGGATGTGCGCTGAAGGCAGTCGCCCACATCAGCTTCATCAAGGCGCCATTGGGATTGTTTTCGTTGCGCTCGTACTCGTTGCGCACCACCGTCATTTCGCTCTGGCGGTCTTTCTCGCGCAGCAGCAGGCCGCGCATGCGGTCCGCTTCGATGGCGATATAGCCGTCCAGCGCGGCCGGCGGCAGCGTGGCGTAGTAGTTGGTGCGGTCCAGCGAGGTGGTAGCGTTGAAGCCGGCACCGACGCGGTCCAGGTAGGTATCGACGTTGTTCGCGCCGTCGAAGTTGGTGCTGCCCATGAACATCAGGTGCTCGAGCAGGTGGGTGCCACCGGTGGTGCCGGTCACCTCGTTGCGCGAACCGACCCGATAGGTCATCTGGAAGGTCACCACCGGTGCGGCGTGGTTGGGCAGCAACAGGACGCTCAAACCATTGGCGTCGAGCCGGTACTCATCGATGCCATCGGCGGATTTGACGTAGGTGAAGCCATTGACCTTGACCGGCTCGGCCGAGGCAGCAGCAGCTGCCATCAAGCCCAGCGCAAGGCCGGCGCACAACAGGCGTTGCGAAATCATGCGTTGCGTTCTCTCTAGATGCGCCCGGGGGCGCGGGGAAAGTCGGGGCGGGATTTCAATCCCGTCCTGGTGGGGTAGCGTTGTCCAGCGCGGAGAGCACGATCTCCGGCGTGAGTACCTCGGGCAGTTCGCGCGGCGGGCCGCCACCAGCCGGATAGGCCAGGTTGAACGGCACCGCGCTGCGGTTCCAACGTTCCAGCTCGGCGGTGATCAGTGGGTCGGCATTGGTCCAGTCGGCCTTCAGCGCGACCACCTCGTTGTCGCGGAAGTAGTCGTTCACCCGCGCCGCGGCAAACACCACCTTCTTGTTGACCTGGCAGGTAGCGCACCAGCGCGCGGTGAAGTCGACATAGATCGGGCGGCCTTCGGCCTGCAGCTGCTGCACGCGTTCGCTGCTCCAAGCCTCCCATTGCAGGGCTTCAGGCGCTGGTGCACGTGGCCAGCCCAACAGCACGGCCGCAGCCAGCACCAGCACGCCGGCAACCGCACTTAGCCTGGCGCGGCTACCGCGGGCACCCGGACGGGTGCCACGGCCGTACAGCCACAGACCGAAGCCCAACAGTGACAGCGCCAGCAAAGCATTGAGCAGGGCCGCTTCGTGCAACTGCCCGGCCAGCACCCACAGCAGATAGCCGACGGTGGCATACAGCGGGAAGGCCATCAGCTGCTTGAAGGTTTCCATCCACGCGCCCGGGCGCGGCAACAGTTTGACCAGCGATGGGAATACCGACAGCAGCAAGTACGGCAGCGCCAGACCCAACGCGATGGCGGTGAACACCAGGAAAGACTGTGCGGTCGGCAGGGCCAACGCTGCGCCCAGAGCCGGCGCCAGGAACGGTGCACTGCACGGCGTTGCCACCACGGTGGCGAGCATGCCGCTGAAGAAGCTGCCGGCCACGCCGCTGCGCGACTGCAGGCCGGAGCCGACGCTGGTGGCACGCATGCCAGCTTCGAACACGCCACTGAGGTTCATCGCGAACGCCAGCATCACCAGCGCCAGCACGAACACGAACGGTGCCGACTGCAGCTGGAAGCCCCAGCCCAGTTGTTGCCCGCTTTCACGCAGCACCGCCAGCATGCCGGCAAGCGCCCAGAACGAGAGCAGCACACCGGCGGTGAATGACAGCGCATGCAGGCTGACCTTGCGCCGGTCGTTGCCGGCCTGCTCGATGAAGCCAACCACCTTCAGGCCAAGCACCGGGAACACGCAGGGCATCAGATTGAGGATCAGCCCGCCGAGCACCGCGAACAGAAGCACCAACAGCGACAACTGCGCGCCGTCATTGCCAGCGCCCGAAGCCGGTGCTGCCCCAAGGTCGGCCGTGCTGACCAGCGCAGTCGCTTCGGCCTCGGCTACGAACGGCAACTCGATGCTGACACCACGGTAGACGCCCTGTGCGTCGGTATAGGCCAGCACACCGCGCAGCGCTGCATCGGCCAGCATGGTCTCGGCCGGGTCCAACGGCAGCTTCAGCAAAGCGCGTGCACCGCGATTGCCTATGGTTTGTGGAACCTTGTAGGAGACGAATTCGTCGGCCGGGAAGAAATGCAGCTCGGCGATATCCCCCGGTGCAGCCACGCGCAGGGTCAGGTCACCCTGCTCGCGGGTCGCCGCCAGCTGCCAGCCTTCGCTGGAGCTTGGCATCGGCAATGCCGCCAGCGCCGCCTGCACATCGGCATCGGGCTGTGGAAGATCGGCACTGACCGGCACACTCAAACTCACTGCCGCCTTGCCCGGAATGCACACGGTCTCGCACATCAACCAACGCGCCTGTGCCTTCAACTCGACCGTACTGCCAGGCTTCAGGTCAGCCGGTGCGATCAGCCGCACCGGCAGATACGACAGGCCTTCATAACCGTGACCGGTGATGTTGCCTTCGCGGTCGCGCACCAGGATTGGTGTTGGCCACTGGATCGCCTCGGCAGTCCAGCCCGGCGGCAGCTCCCACATCAACTTGGTCGGCAAGCCGGTGCCAGCGTTCTTCCAGAAGCTGTGCCAATGCGGATCATGCTGCATGCGCAAGGCCAGCTGCAGCGGCTGCCCCGGCTGCACCGAGCGCTGGGCGGTTACCAGCTCGGCCTGCACCTGCGCCAGCACGCTGCCGGGCAGCAGCACGCCGAGCAGCAGCAATGCACTCAGCGCGGCGCGGCGGATGACATCAACGGGCAGGCGCATCTTCAACCTTCTTGATCTGCGCACGTACCGCGCGCTCGACATCCCACTCGCGCATGCCGACGCCGACGATGGTACCGTCGCCGGCGATCAGGTAGTTCTGTGGCAGCTGCACCACGCCATAGGTCTGCGCGGCCTTGTCCTCGAAGCCCGGTGCCTGCAGGTTGATCCACGGCAGGTCGTTGCTACCGCCCTCTTCCTGCATGGCCTTGGTCCAATCGTCCTTGTCCTCGTCCAGTGACACGGCGTAGATCTCGAAGCCATGCGCGTGGAACTCGCGGTACACCTTCAGCAGGTGCGGAAACTCGCCGCGGCACGGGCCGCACCAGGAGGCCCAGAAGTCGAGCAGGACCAGCTTGTTGCGCGCCAGCACCTCGGACAGCTTGACCACCTTGCCGTCCACGCCGATGGCTTCGATGTCCGCATAGGGCTTGCCCGGGCCGAACTTCTCGGCCAGCTGCTGGGTCTTGGCGTAATCGGCGGCTGCCTGCTCCATCTGCACGATCAGCGGATGCGCGCCGAGCTCCTGCTTGTAGCTGGCCAGCAGCTGCGCGCGGCGGGCCACGTCGTAGCGCTTCCAGTCGTAGTTCTCGCTCAGCACCAGCAGCTTGAGCAGCGCAGGCTCTGCACCATCGAGGATGACCGCGTCGTAGTCGTTCCTGACCTTGGTCAAGGCAGCAAACGGCGCCGCAACCGATTCACGCGCGGCCTTCATCGCCGCTTCGTCGTTCTCATCCACACCGTCGAATGCCTTGTGGTTGGCTTCACGGTTGGCCTTGTAGGCGGCCACATAGGCCGGATCTTGCAGATAGCCGTAAACCCGCTCGGTCAGGCTGCCGCCCTTGGCCACCGGACCCAGCGCGCCGGTTTCGATTCGCAGCTCGCCGGGCTCCAGCACCAGCTTCACCGAGCCCTGGTTGCCAACCATCAGCACCGCCGGCACCGCCTGCTGTACCTGCCCGCTGAGCACGAACGCACCACCCTGCACGGTGGCCGTGACCACCGGCTCGACATGCAGCGGGTCGGTCGCCGCCGACGGCACCAGCAGCTTGAGCTCGGTGCCATCGGCCAGCCCCGGCAGCGTGCCGCGGATGCTGTACGCGCCGCTGCTTGCGGGAGTGGCGGCGGCGTCCTGGCCTGGAGCGGCAGGCGGGGTTTGCGATGGGCTGCAGGCAGCCAGGCCGAGTGCAGTGACGACCGCGCTGGCCAGCAGGCAGGCGCGCAGGGTGTTGGCGATGGACTTCATGGATTTCCTTGCAATGGATGCGGCGCGCCGCCGACGAGGTATCGGCGCGCCGCGTTGTTACGGAGCAACGCGTCGGCGTCAGAACTCTTTCTTGATGTCCAGGTAGAGCACGCGGCCGCGGATGTTCACGCGGTTGGAGACGAAGCCGGACAGGTTGTCGACGAACGGATAGTCGCGATCGAACATGTTCTGCACGCCCATGCGTGCGGTAACCCCACCCAACCAACCATCACGCTGATGCTTGCGATAGCCGAACTGCGCATCAAAGGTGGTGTAGGACGCCGAACGCGTACGCGGATTTTCATTGGGAGTGAAATCGTTGTAATCGTTGGCCGTGGCCGACAGCGGATACAGCACGCGATGCGCGGCGCTGTAATGGCTGCCCAGCGAGGCGAACCACGAACTTCCTTCCCAGCCGACGAACAGGTCGCCGGCCCACTTGCTCGGCCCCAATTCACTGTCCGCATAACTCAGCGTCGGCATCGATGCCAGTGAGCGTGAGGTCAACTCCAAGGTGCGCACGGCATTGAGCTCGATGCGCCAATCGCCCCAGTCATTGCCGAAGTAATAGCTGGCGGTGGTGTCGACGCTGCGCGAGCGCCGGCCGAGGAAGTTGATCGCGCGGTTGTCCCACAACATCACCCCGTTCTCGCCCAGGGTGAAGGTCCCTTCGGGCATCTTGCTGATGTCCTTGAAGATCTCCGAATAGGTCAGGCCGGACAGCGGATCGCCGATGTAGTTGTCGAAGGTGGTGCGGTTATAGGTGGCCGACAGCTGCAGACCGCTAGCGAAGGTCGGTGACCAATCGAAACCGTACGTCACCACGCTGGCCACCTGCGGCTTCAGGTTCGCGTTGGGGCCGCTGAGCGCGACGATCTGGGTGACGCCATCCGGCAACTGGCCACCGTTGAACAGCACGCGCGCGGTGTAGTCGTCCATGATCAGCTGGCCGAACTGCTGCTGGGCCTGCGGCACCAGGAAGGACTCGCCCCAGGTGGCACGCAGGCGCAGCTGATCGATCGGCTTCCACGCCAGACGTGCCAACGGGCTGGTGCGGCTGAAGCTGCGCGACACCGTGGTGTCGCTACCGGTCATGCCGGTGGCGCCGTCATTGTTGATGCCGGTCAGCTGCTCGACATCGAAGCCGCCGAGTTCACCCAGGCCAGCCGACCAATCGCGCAGCGCGCTGTCACCGCGCTGGTCGAAGCGCTCGTAGCGCGCGGCAACGGTCAGGCTGAGCAGCTTGGCCAGCGGCTGATCCTTCAACAGCGGGATGCCGATCTCGGTGAACAGTGCTTCGGACTTGCCGGTGCTTTCCGAATTCAAGCGTTCGCCGAGATTGCTCTCGTACTTGTAACGCTGCTCACGATGCTGTGCGCCAAACGCCGCTTCAATCTTGCCTGCGGGCAGTTGGAACAGCTCGCCACGGGTCAGCAGGTCAACGGTATTGGCGCGCGACTGGAAACGATAGACATAGCGCTCGACCAGACTCTGCAGCAGCTCGCGGTTGCGCGCCACGATGGCATCGTTGCTGCCGTCGCCAAACACGTTCAAGCCATTGAGCACTTCCAGCGTGCGCGCATAGCCAGCGGCACCCATCGAGCCGGTCAGGTCCATCAACGCTGTTGTGGTGCCCTTCTCGCGACCAGTGCTGAAGGTCGCCTCGTAGTCCCAGCCCTTGGCGAACGGCAACTTGCCGTTGATGCCAACGTGGGCATCGGTATTGGTCTGCTTCTGGCCTTCGCTCAGGTTCATGCCTTCAAACTCACGCTCGAAGGAATAGCCCACCAGCACGTCGCTGCCGAAATTGTTGTATTTATTGCTCTCCGGAACGTAGGTGTTGTAACCGTCCTCGAAGATGCTGAAGTCGAACAGCGTCGGCCGCCAGTTCTCCTTGTTGACCTGGCGCACATGGCTGATGCCGTAGTTCAGTTGCGTGGTTTCGGCGAGATCGTGCACGCCGCTGATGCGGACATAGCGGTTGTCGACCTTGGGGCCGATGCGGCTGCGCTCATAGGTCGACGGTGCGGTAGCCGGGTCGTAGGCAAGCAGGCTGTCCGGATCCAGTGCGGTGCCGTCCTGACCGCCGGGAATCACCCCCAGCGCTTCGCCCATGAAGTGATAGTCGATGCCGAAATCCAAGGACTCATAGACCACCCCGGGCTGGCCCTTGTTGCGGGTACGGCCGTTGACACCGCCACGGTCGCTGAAATCACCGCGGCCGTTCGGGCCAACATGGATCAGGCTGGTGACATCAGCAGGCAGGGTGCGCTCAAGCCCGACTGCAGCGGTTACGTGGCCGCTGCCATAGCCAAAGGTACGGGCCAGGTCCAGCCGCGATACATCGGCACCGGTGCTGGAGTTCTCGTGCCGCAGCTGCGCGGTGGTGCCGTCGTAGGACTTCTTCAGCACGATGTTGATCACGCCGGCCACGGCATCGGAGCCATAGATGGCGCTGGCGCCATCGCTGAGCACTTCAATGCGCTCGATCTGCGATACCGGGATCGAGGAAATATCGGTATAGGCGCCCTGCGCCTGCGCCGAGCCACTGCGACGACGGCCATCAACCAGGATCAGCGTGGAGCGGCTGCCCAGGCCACGCAGGTTGGCGCCGGACGAGCCCAGCCCGGACACACCATCGCCATACGAGCTGCCAAACTCCTTTTCGCCCAACGCGCGTGAGGCGCTGGTGCGGTTGGAAAAGTTCTGCGGCAGATTGCGCAGCACGTCCTCGATCGAGGCGTAACCGCGACTTTCAATCAGCTGCGAATCGATCACGATCAGCGGCGAAGCCGGATCGATGTTCTTCAGGTAGGTACCGGTGACATTTATGGTCTCCAGCGTTTCGGCATTGCCGCCCGCCTGCTCAACCACATCGCCGGCACTGCTGCGCGGACGGATGGCAACGGTCTTGGCATTGATATAGGCAGACGTATAGCCGGTAGGCGCAAGCAGCTGCTGCAAGGCTGCGTCTGCAGCAAAGCGGCCATTGACCGCGCCGCTTTGCACGCCACTGCCAGCACCGCCGGCATAGACCACCTGCAAGCCGCTCTGCTCGGCAAACACCTCAAGTGCCGAGGCCAGTGACTGCGCCGGCACATCAAACTGGAACACCGCCGCATCGGCAACCGTATCGGCCACCGCTGCTGACTGCGCCATCGCCACATTGCCGGTGCCGACCAGCAGCGCTAGCGCCACCGCCTTCACCAACGCGTGCTTATGAAGAATAGTGCTGGACCCCATGGATAATTCGCCCCCGAAAGACATCGAATGGTTACCGAGCAACCGGAGCCGCCTTGCGCGGAACCAGCCTCTTATTACATCCGTGTGTCCAAGTGCGGGAAAAGGGTACTCATGAGCAGAAATATTTTTCCGGGAACCTGCATTGCTGCTTACTGACGACCGCCTCGGTTACCGATCACACTGCGATCAGCTTGGCGGCTGACCTGCAGCTGCGAGCAGCATTCCAGGAACTGCAGGAAGGAATCAGCATCATCGGCATAGAACACTCCGCTGTAGCGCTGCTCGCGGATCAGCGGATCGGTGACCACGATGGGCCGCGGGTTATAGCGGTTGAACTCGCTGATGATGTCGGCCAGGGTGTCGTTGCGGAAGCTCAGGCGGCGTTTGCCATCGGCCGGCGCGTTCGGTGCTTCCAGCGGCATCCGCAGCATGGCCTGCTGGCCCTGCGGTATGCGCGCCTGCTCACCAGCTGACAATGCCGCCGGGCGGCCCAGCGATTCGACCTTGGCCTTGCCCGCTTCCAGCGTCGGCGCATCATCACGCCACAGCGATTCCAGCCAATTGCTGTTGGCGGTCACCTTCACCTTGCCCTCGCTGACCGCCACTAGCGTCCCCGAAGGCAGGCGATTGACGGTAAAGCGCGTCCCCACCGCCTGCACGGTGTTGTCACCGGCGTGCACACGGAATGGGCGACTGCTGTCATGTGCCACGTCGAAGGTGGCCTCACCATCACGCAACTCGATGTCACGCACGCCCGCACTGAAGCGCACGGCGATATAGGACGCCGGCGCCAGGGTGACCATCGAGCCATCGGCCAGGGCGATGCTGCGCTGCTCGCCGACCGCGCTGGCGTACTGGTGGACCGGCACCTCCGGCTGCAGCAGGGTCCAGCTGCCAGCCAGCAGCGTACAGGCGGCGACGCCCGCCACCAGTGCCCAGCCCAGCCGGCGACGGCGTGCACGCACGGCAGGTCTGCGCTCCTGCGGCCTCGGCCCCGCTGCCGGCACAGCACTGGGCGCATCATGCAGCGGCACCACGTTGTGCATGGCCTGCGCCTGTGCCAGCACCGCATCCAGATTGAAGGCCTGCAACGCGGCGCTGGAGGCCAGCTCGCGCTGCACCAGCTGCGCCATCAGCAGTTCTTCCAGGTGCAGCGGCGAGCGCGCCACCCAGGCGGCAAAGCCGGCACGATCGGCATCGCTGGGCGTCTCGCCCATGACGTGCAGCCATTCGGCCGCCTCGCGTGCGGCGCGCTCCCGGCTCTGTTGCGGCGATGTGCGATAGATATTCATGGCTTCACCCGCCCTGCTCGTAGCAAGGTCCACATCCTGTTCATCGTTCCAAGCTCGCGCGTACATGCGCCAGCGCTTCAACACTGTATTTCTTCACCGTATGCACGCTCAGCCCAAGCTTCTGCGCGATCTGCGCGTGGCTCAGGCCTTCGCGCCGCTCCAGCAACAGCACCGCCAGCCGGTTGGCCGGCAGCTGCGCCAGCGCATCGCCCACCTGCCGCTCGAAGAAGCCGCCACCTTCGCTGAAAGCCGCCTGCCCCGGGTTCTCGGATACCGCATCCACCACCGTCGAGTCGTACAGCAGCCGGCCCTGGCGCTGGCGCATGTTGAACTCGCTGGCCACGTGCGCGGCGATGCCATAGATATAGGCCAGCGGATTGCGCACGGTTTCGATGCTCTGCACGCGCAGCAGGCGCAGATAGACCTCCTGCACCAGGTCACCCAGATCCTGCGCCTCGGCCACCCGCCGGCGCAGGTAGCGGTGCAGCTCGGCGCTGTAGTCGTGGACCGCGCGGGCAGCGAAATCGCGCCCGGGCTGGTCCTGTCCGGCCGGCTCCATCATCGTCTCCCGCCCGGACCTTGCCGGCGGTGGCTTTCCCGCAACCTCATCACCCACTCCCGATGGCAGGGGCAACGAAAACAATGCCCCCTTGACCATGCAGTGCGTGGCAAGAGGCGATTTGGGTACTTCCGAAAAGCAACTGGTTCAGCTCGCGATCACAGAGGCGGGCAGCTTAGCCCGTCGCTGCCCCGTATTCGCGCAGTTCTGGGGCCCGAAGCCCATTGGCTACTGTCCAAGGCCAGCGGCGGTTCGTGCCGGCTACTTACGCAAAGCAAAAGCCCGGCGCTGGGCCGGGCTTCGAGCAACGTCGGGGGAGAGAGGACCGGGCTGCTGGAGGTGATTATCCGTAGTCCCGGTTACGCTCCCGTGACACCTGCGTTACTCCACGGTAACGCTCTTGGCCAGGTTGCGTGGCTTGTCCACGTCGGTGCCACGAGCCAGGGCGGTGTGATAGGCCAGCATCTGCACCGGGATGGTGTGGACGATGGCACTGAGCACGCCGGCATGGCGCGGTGTACGGATCACGTGCACGCCCTCGGAGGCATTGAAGTTGCTGTCCTGGTCGGCAAACACGAACAGTTCGCCGCCACGCGCGCGCACTTCCTGCATGTTGGATTTCACCTTCTCCAGCAGGCTGTCGTTGGGGGCGATCACCACCACCGGCATTTCCGCGTCCACCAGCGCCAAGGGGCCGTGCTTGAGCTCGCCGGCCGGATAGGCCTCGGCGTGGATATAGGAGATTTCCTTGAGCTTGAGCGCGCCTTCCAGTGCGATCGGGTAATGCAGGCCACGGCCGAGGAACAGCGCGTTCGACTTGCCGGCGAAGCGCTCGGCCCAGGTGACGATCTGCGGCTCCAGGTTCAGCGCGTGCTGCACGCTGCCCGGCAGATGCCGCAGCTGCTCCAGATAGTCCGCTTCCTGTGCGGCATCAACCTTGCCGTGCAGCTTGCCCAGCACCACGGTCAGCTGGAACAGCGCGGCCAGCTGGGTGGTGAAGGCCTTGGTCGAGGCCACGCCGATCTCGGCACCGGCGCGGGTATAGCAGACCAGCTCGCTGGCGCGCGGAATCGCGCTTTCCGGCACGTTGCAGATCGACAGCGTGTGCTTGTGGCCGAGCGACTTGGCGTATTTGAGCGCTTCCATCGTGTCCAGGGTTTCGCCGGACTGGGAGATGGTGACGATCAGGTGCTTGGGATTGGCATAAGCGGCGCGGTAGCGGTATTCGCTGGCGATTTCCACGCTGCACGGCAAGCCGGAGATCGCTTCGATCCAGTAGCGCGCGGTCAAACCAGCGTAGTAGCTGGTGCCGCAGGCCAGTATCTGCACGCCTTCGATGTCCTTGAGCACTGCTTCGGCGTTCTGGCCGAACAGGGTTGCCGGGAAACCACCGGCATCAATCGCTGCCTCGACGGTGTCGGCCAGCGCGCGCGGCTGCTCATGGATTTCCTTCTGCATGAAGTGGCGGTACGGGCCCAGCTCCAACGAGGCCAGCGACACATCCGACAGGCGCTGTTCGCGCTGCACCGGTGCATTATTGGCGTCGAACACGCGCACGCCCTGGCGGGTCAGCTCGGCGGTGTCACCCTCTTCCAGGAACATCACCCGGCGCGTGGCCTGCAGGATTGCCGACACATCGGAGGCGACGAAATTCTCGCCATCACCAAGGCCGATCAGCAGCGGGCAGCCCATCCGCGCCACCACCATGCGCTCGGGCTCGTTCTCACTGATCACCGCCAGCGCGTAGGCACCGGTCAATTCCTTGACCGTGCGCTGCAGGGCGCTGAGCAGATCGTCGCGATCAGCCTTGAGGTGATGATGGATCAAGTGGGCGATGACTTCGGTATCGGTCTGCGACTCGAACACATAGCCCAGCGATTGCAGCTTCTCGCGCTGCTCCTCGTGGTTCTCGATGATGCCGTTATGGACCAGTGCCACGCCCTGGCTGATATGCGGATGGGCATTGGATTCGGTGACGCCGCCATGGGTTGCCCAACGGGTATGACCGATGCCCAGCACTGAATGGAACTGCTCGGCGATGGCCGCACCTTCCATCTCGGCAACACGGCCAGTGCGGCGCACGCGGCGGATGTGCTTGCTATCGAGCACGGCTATACCGGAAGAATCGTAGCCGCGGTATTCCAGCCGCTTGAGTCCTTCAATCAGTACCGGAACCACATCGCGATCAGCGATCGCCCCCACAATGCCGCACATAGCCTATCCATTGGTGATTACGAGCGGACATTCTAAGCCAGCCGGATCAGACAACCAGCGGACATACCGGGACATCGCCCGCCGGACACTGTCCGGGTGAGCGTCCGCGGACACCCGGACACTCACAACACTGAATATTTTCCAAATAAATTCAATAAGTTGGAGTTGGCACGCTGCCTGCTTAATAAATACCAACCCAAGCAGCGAAGCCGACGATGATCCGCGACACCTCCGCCCAGGACCAGGTAAGCACCCAGCGCCCACAACCCGTCTGGCGCCGTTGGCTGTGGCCGGCAGTCGCCACCGCAGCGGTAGTGATCGGCATCGGCTATGTGGTCAGCAACTGGCTGGGCGCCAGCCGCTCATTCGACGGTGACCGACTGCGTATTGCCGAAGTCAGCCGCGGCAACCTTGTCCGCGACATCGCCGCCGATGGCCGCGTCATCGCCGCCAACAGCCCGATTCTGTATGCCATCTCCTCCGGCACGGTGACCTTGAAGGTCGTCGCCGGTGACGTGGTCAAGCAGGGCCAGGAACTGGCCGTGATCGACAGCCCGGAGCTGCGCAGCAAGCTGGCACAGGAACAGGCCACGCTGGCCGGTCTGGAAGCCGAGGCCAGCCGTGCCGCGCTGCAGACCACCTTGGCCCGTGCCACCGGCGCCAAGATGTCGGACCAGGCCGGTCTGGTGCGCGTCGCCGCCGAGCGCGACCTGGAGCGCTACCAGCGCGGTTATGACGGCGGCGCGGTGCCGCAGGTGGATCTGGCCAAGGCCCAGGACGGCCTGAAGAGAGCCGATATCGAACTGCAGCATGCCCATCAGGACGCCAGCCTGCAGAGCCAGGGCGCCGCCCTGGATGCCCGCAACAAGCGCCTGCTGGCAGATCGCCAGGAAGCGGTGGTGGCTGAAGTGAAGCGCCAGGTAGATGCACTGACCCTGCGCGCACCGTTCGACGGTCAGGTCGGCCAGGTACAGGCCACCCAGCACACCCAGGTTGCCACCAACGCGCCGATCCTGGGTGTGGTCGATCTGTCGCGCTTCGAAATTGAAATCAAGGTGCCGGAAAGCTTCGCCCGTGACCTGGCACTCGGCATGCCGGCCCAGCTCACCAGCGGCTCTGGCCAGCCGTTCCCCGGCGAGATCGCCGCGGTGTCGCCGGAAGTGGTGAACGGCGAAGTCGTCGCCCGCCTGCGCTTCTCCGACAAGCAGCCGCCGGGCCTGCGCCAGAGCCAGCGGATGAGCGCACGCATCCTGCTGGATACCCGCAACAACGTGCTCAAGGTCGAGCGCGGCCCGTTCGTCGAACAGTCCGGTGGTCGTTACGCCTATGTGGTCAGCGGCAGCACCGCGGTGCGCCGTCCGATCCAGACCGGTGTCAGCAGCCTGGGCGAAGTGGAAATCGTCTCCGGCCTGCAGCCTGGCGAAAAGATCGTCGTCTCCGGTGCTGACCTGTTCGGTGATATCGAGCGTGTATCGATCAATTGATTGAGAGCTGAGAGTCGGGATTGGAAACAGCTGCTGGCGTCCGGGGCGTCGTGAACCCTGCCGCCAACACTGGAACTCCATTCCCGGTTCTCGACTCCCTGATTCATCGCGTCACCTTTGCAATACCTGTCCCACGCCCCCGTTCCACATTCCCCGTCGCTGAAAGGAATACCCATGCTCCAGATGCAATCCGTCTCCAAGGTCTTCCGTACCGAACAGGTTGAAACCCATGCGCTGCGTTCGCTGGACCTGCATGTGCGCGAAGGCGAGTTTGTCGCGGTCACCGGCCCGTCGGGTTCGGGCAAGACCACCTTCCTCAACATCGCCGGCCTGCTGGAAACCTTCACCAGCGGCCAGTACCTGCTCGATGGCCAGGACGTCAGCCACCTCGGCGATGACGCCCGCTCGCGCCTGCGCAACCAGAAGATCGGCTTCATCTTCCAGGGCTTCAACCTGATCCCCGACCTCAACCTGTTCGACAACGTCGATGTGCCGCTGCGCTACCGCGGCATGCCTTCGGCCGAGCGCAAGCAGCGCATCGAGAAAGCACTGGCCGATGTCGGCCTGGGTTCGCGCATGAAGCACTACCCGGCCGAACTGTCCGGCGGTCAGCAGCAGCGCGCCGCTATCGCCCGCGCCCTGGCTGGCAGCCCGCGCCTGCTGCTGGCCGACGAACCGACCGGTAACCTCGATACACAGATGGCACGTGGCGTGATGGAGCTGCTGGAAGAGATCAACAGTCAGGGCACCACCATCGTCATGGTGACCCATGATCCGGAACTGGCTGCACGCGCCCAGCGCAACGTGCACATCGTCGACGGCCAGGCCACCGACCTGATCCGCGAGCCGGTGCTGGCACACGCCGCGCGCATCGCCGCTGTCGCCGACAACCAGGGCTGAGCCAACGATCATGTCGCTGTTCGCCTACCACCTCCGCCAAGGCCTGCGCAGTCTGCGCCGCACCCCCGTGCTGACCGCACTGATGGTGCTGTCGATTGCGATGGGCATTGGCGCGTCGATGACCACGCTGACGGTAAAGCACCTGCTCTCGGGCGATCCCCTGCCCGGGCGCAGCGCGCAGATCTATTACCCGCAGCTGGATGCATCGCCGCGTGGTGAGCGGGCCCGCAGCGAACCGTTGGACATGCTCGACTACACCTCGGCAACGGACCTGTGGCGTGACGGTCCGGCCGATCGCAAGGCTTTGGTGGTGGACAGCCCCGTCAAGTTATCCGCTCCCGGTAGCCAAGTGCCGGCGATGATGACGACGTTGCTGTCCACCACCGCCGATTTCTTCCCGATGTTCCAGGCACCGATGGCCTACGGTACCGGCTGGTCGGCCGAGGATGACCAACGCCGCGCCCGCGTGGCGGTGATCTCCTCGGAATTGAATCAGCGTCTGTTCGACGGCAAGGACAGCACCGGCAAGATGCTGCGCATCCGCGACAGCGAAGTGCGCATCATCGGCGTGCTCAAGCCATGGCGTCCGTCGCCCCTGTTCTACACCGTCGCTGGCGGCCGCTTTGCGCAGGGCGATACGGCCGACTATTACCGGCCGGTCGAAGACGTGATGGTGCCGTTCTTCACCGGCCTGCAGATCAACGCCGGCAACTTCCGGCAGTTCACCTGCAACACGCTGCCGGAGAAGCCCGGCTATCTGGAAAACACCGATTGCGTCTGGCTGCAGCTGTGGGTGCAGTTGGACAACGCAGCAAAAGTTGCTGCCTACCAGCAGCACCTGCAGGCCTATGTGCAGCAGCAACAGCAGCTGGGCCGCATCAGCCAGCCCGAGCTGGTGCGCCTGCGCAGCCTGATGGAGTGGATGGACTACAACGGCGTGGTGCCGCGCGATGTGAAGCTGCAGGCGTGGATGGCGCTGGCCTTCCTGGTGATCTGCCTGTTCAACACCATCGGTCTGCTGCTGGCCAAATTCCTGCGTCGCACCGGCGAAATCGGCGTGCTGCGTGCACTGGGTGCCACCCGCGCGATGGTATTCCAGCAATGCCTGATCGAAGCGGCACTGATTGGCGTTGGCGGTGCGGTGCTGGGATTGCTGTTCACCCTGATCGGGCTGTGGAGCATCCGCCAGCAGCCGTTGGCCTATGCCGACATGGTGCAGCTGGACATGAGCATGCTCGGCCTCACCTTCGCCACCGCGGTAACGACCACCGTTCTTGCTGGACTGCTGCCGGCGCTGCGCGCCGCCCGCATCGATCCGGCCCTGCAGATCAAGGCGCTGTAAGCGATGACCCTGGATATCAAACCCATCATCAGCACACTGTCGCGGCACCGCATCGCCGCCAGCCTGATCGTGTTGGAAATCGCACTGGCCTGCGCGGTGCTGTGCAATGCGCTGTTCCTGGCCGCATCGCGGATGGAGCTGATCGGCATGAACAGCGGCGTCGACGAGGCATCCATCGCAACCCTCAGCCTGCTCGACTGTGAATCCTGCAGCGAGGTGGACATCAACAGCCGCTGGCTGCAGCAGCTGCGCAGCCAGGCCGGCGTGCAGGCGGTGGGCGTGCTCAATGCGGTGCCGTTCGGCCAACGTGCCGGCACTGCCGGTGTCTCGCTGGATCAGGAAGGCAAGCACCATGGCGGCGTGCCACATTTCTACTTGATGGATGCAGGCGCCATCGATGCCTTGCAGCTGAAGCCGGTACAGGGCCGCATGTTCAGCGATGCCGATTACCAGCCGGTGGAGAATTTCCTGCCGGCGCACGCCCAGGTCTGGATTACCCAGGCCTTTGCCAAGCATCTGTGGCCGGGCCAGGACCCGCTCGGCAAGCAGCTTTGGATGGGTGACTACCAGCTCACCGTGGCCGGTGTACTGGCGCACTTCTCGCGCCCGGACCCGGGCCGCAGCGAGAATGGCCTGGCCGGCATGGAGTGGTCGGTGATCGTACCGGTGACCACCGATGCCCAAGTCGGCACCTATGTAATCCGCGCCAACCCGCGTGACCTGCAACGTATCGTCAGCGATGCCGTCGCAGCTGCCCCCAAGGTCACTCCGGAGGCAATCATCTCCGCCGACTACAGCAAGACACTGCAGCAACTGCGCGAGGTCTACTTCCAGCAGGACCGCAGCATGACCCGCTTGCTGCTGGGCATCTGCCTGGTGATGCTGCTGGTCACCGCGCTGGGCATCATCGGTCTGGCCAGCTTCTGGGTGCAACAGCGCACCAAGCAGATCGGCGTGCGCCGCGCATTGGGCGCAACCCGCCGCCAGATCATCAGCTACTTCCAGACCGAGAACCTGCTGCTGACCAGCGCCGGCATCGTGCTCGGCATGCTGCTGGCCTACACCGGCAACCAACTGCTGATGACTTACTTCGAAATACCCCGGCTGCCGCTGTACTACCTGCCGCTGGGTGCCGTACTGCTGTGCTTGCTGGGCCAGGCCGCCGTCATCGGCCCTGCCCTGCGCGCTGCTTCCATCCCACCCATCGTCGCCACCCGCAGCGCCTGAGCTGCCAAGGATCGTCCATGTTCAGTTACTACTTCAAACTTGCGCTGCGCAGCTTCGGCCGCAACAAGATCCTGACCGCACTGATGGTACTGGCCATCGCGCTCGGCATCGGCGCGGCGATGACCACCTTGACCGTGTTCAAGGTGTTGTCCGGTGATCCGATCCCGCACAAGAGCGATCGTCTGTTCTACGTGCAGTTGGATCCGGGCATGCGTGAAGGCTACAAGGCCGGTGAAGAGCCGGAGATGCAGCTGACCCGCTTCGATGCGGAAACCCTGCTCAGCCAGAAGAAGGCGCCGCGCCAAGCCCTGATGACCGGTGGTGGTGGCATCGTTGATCCGCGCGTGGATGCGCTCAAGCCTTTCAGCATCAGCATGCGCTACACCTCGGCCGATTTCTTCCCGATGTTCGATACGCCGTTTGCGTTCGGCCAGGGCTGGAGTGGTGATGAGGATCAGGGCCGCAGCCGCGTTGCGGTGATCAGCAAGACCCTCAACGACAAGCTGTTCAAGGGTGCGAACAGCGTCGGCAAGGAAGTGCTGGTCGAAGGCCATGCGCTGCGCGTTGTTGGCGTACTCAAGGAGTGGAAGCCGGCGCCGAAGTTCTACGACCTGTACTCCGGCAAGTTCGATTCCGAAGAAGACGTGTTCGTGCCGTTCAGCACCTCGCTGGAGCTCAAGCTGGACCGCAATGGCAGCATGAACTGCTTTGGCCGCGAGATCGTCAACGATGCGATGGCCTTGAACGTGCCCTGCGCCTGGGTCCAGTACTGGGTTGAGCTGAATTCGCCCAGCGATGCCAAGGGCTTCAAAGGCTACCTGGACAACTACTCCGAGCAGCAGCGTGCCAGCGGTCGCTTCGAGCGTCCGGCCAACACCCGCCTGCGTGATGTCATGGACCTGATGGAATACCGCAACGCGGTGCCGGGTGATGTACGCCTGCAGATGTGGCTGGCCTTCGGCTTCCTGCTGGTCTGCCTGGTCAACACCGTTGGCCTGCTGCTGGCCAAGTTCCTGCGTCGCAGCGGTGAAATCGGCGTGCGCCGTGCACTGGGTGCCAGCCGCGCGGAGATCTTCAAGCAATGCCTGATCGAGGCCGGCACGATCGGCTTGGCCGGTGGCCTGCTCGGCCTGGTGTTTGCACTGTTCGGGCTGTGGGCGGTGCGTCAGCGTCCGGCCGAATACGCCTCGCTCGCCCACCTGGACGGTTCGATGCTGTTGATCACTTTTGCGCTGGCGGTATTCGCCAGCATGCTCGCCGGCATCCTGCCCGCCTGGCGCGCAATGCAGGTAGCACCGGCACTGCAGCTCAAGAGTCAGTAACGCCTTTACTCCCTCCCTTGCGCACCGCGCAGGGGAGGACTGGGAAGGGGCGCGGTTGCCCTCGCCTCTTCCCATCAACCTCATTCCCAGCGCCACGCTTCCCCGGAGATACCTCATGGAAATCCGCCCCATCCTCTCCACGCTGTCGCGGCATAAAACAGCCGCCGCACTGATCGTGCTGGAGATCGCGCTGAGCTGCGCCATCATCTGCAACGCACTGTTCATCGTCTCCCAACGCATCGAAAACATGCAGCAGGCCAGCGGCATCGATGAAAGCCAGCTGATCGAAATCGGCCTCAGTGGCATCGGCAAGCAGGTAGACGGCGATGCACGCACGGTCGAAGACATTGCTTCGTTGCGCGGCATCGCCGGCGTTGAGAACGTGGCCATCATCAACCAGCTGCCGTTCCAGGGCGGTTCCTGGAACACCTCGTTGTCCGCCAGCCCCGAACCCGATGCGCAGTCGGTCAACGGCGCGCAGTACACCATCGGTGAGAATACGCTCAAGACCCTGGGCTTGAAGTTGACTGCCGGGCGTGACTTCAACGCCGACGAATACATGAGCAATGACGTTCTTGAGAAGGAGCAGAACCTTGAAGCCATGAAGTTCTCGGTGATCCTCACCGAATCCATGGCCAAGAAGCTGTTCCCGGATGGTGCCGCCGTTGGCAAAACCCTGTACATGGCCAACATCCCGATGACTGTCGTCGGTGTGGTGCAGACCCTGCTGCGGCCAAACAACCAGAACGGCAACCGCACCGATTCGCTGATGTTCCCGATCCGCATGAACTACGCCAACGGCGGCCGCTTCGTCATCCGCGTGACCGATCCTGCACGCCGCGCTGAAGTGCTGAAGCAGGCAGTGGCAGCGTTGGAAAAGAACGATCCAAATCGCTTGATCTACAGCAAGCAGACCGTCGAAGAGAAGCGCGCCAAGTACTTTGCCGACGACCGCGACATGATCGGCCTGCTGCTGATCGTCAGCGGCCTGCTGTTGCTGGTGACCGCACTGGGCATCATCGGCCTGGCCAGCTTCTGGGTGCAGCAGCGCACCAAGCAGATCGGCATCCGCCGCGCCCTGGGTGCTACCCGCGCACAGATCCTGCGTTACTTCCAGACCGAGAACTTCCTGCTGGCCGGTATCGGCATCGTGGTCGGCATGCTGCTGGCCTACCTGCTCAACCAGTGGCTGATGGGCCGCTACGAGCTGCCGCGCTTGCCGCTGCTGTACCTGCCGATTGGCGCGGTGCTGCTGTGGCTGCTCGGCCAGATAGCGGTGTTCGGCCCGGCCCGCAAGGCGGCATCGATTCCACCGGCGGTGGCCACCCGCAGCACCTGATCCATCGGCTCAAGGAAGGGACATGTTCGGCTATTACCTGCAACTGGCGTGGCGCGGCTTCGGCCGCAACAAGGTACTGACCACCTTGATGGTGCTGACCATCGCGGTAGGTATAGGCGCGACCATGACCACCCTTGGCCTGTACTTCGTACTGTCAGGGGATCCGATTCCAGGCAAGAGCCAGCAGCTGTTCTACCCGCAACTGGAGCCGCGCAGCCTGGGCAAGGACGCCACGCTGGAATCGGATCCGTTGGCGCAGATGACCCGCTACGACGCCGAGGAGTTGCTGCGGCAGAAGCGCGGCGATCGACAGGCGCTGATGTCCGCCGGCTCGGTGACGGTGCTGCCTACGGGCAATACCGCGCAGCCGTTCAGGGTGATGACGCGCTATACCTCGGCTGACTTCTTCCCGATGTTCGAGGTGCCGCTGGCCGCTGGCAATGCATGGAGCGCGGCCGAGGATGATGGCCGTGCGCTGGTTGCAGTCATCGACCGCAAACTGGCGCAACGGCTGTACGGCACGGAGGACGCCATCGGCAGGCAACTGCGCCTGCCGCAAGGTGTATTCCAGGTAGTCGGCGTGCTCGGCAACTGGAAGCCGACGCCGCGCTTCTATGACCTAACCAGCCAGCGTTATGGCGGCGACGAACAGGTCCTGCTGCCGTTCTCCACCTCGCGCGCACTGACCTTGGATACCCAGGGAAGCATGAACTGCTGGGGCAGCAGCGAAGATGGCGAAGGCAATCGCGGCCTGACCGCGCCCTGTGCCTGGCTGCAGTACTGGGTGCAGCTGGACACTCCGGAGAAAGCACGCGATTACCTGAAGTACCTGGCTGATTACTCCGATAGCCAGCGCGCCAGTGGCCGCTTCGAGCGCCCCACAAATGTGCGCCTGCATGACGTGATGGGCTGGCTGGACTTCAACCGCATCGTACCCAACGATGTGCGCCTGCAGATGTGGCTGGCCTTCGGCTTCCTGCTGGTCTGCCTGATCAACACGGTGAGCCTGCTGCTGGCCAAGTTCCTGCGTCGCAGTGGCGAGATCGGCATCCGCCGGTCGCTGGGTGCGTCGCGCACCGACATCTTCAAACAATGCCTTATCGAAGCCGGTTCCATCGGACTGGCCGGCGGAGTGCTGGGGCTGGGCTTCGCGGCGATGGGCCTGTGGCTGATCCGCCAGCAACCGGACGAGTACGCACAGTTGGCGCAGATGGATGTCACTACCCTCTGGATGACCTTCGTTCTGGCCGTTGGCGTGAGCCTGCTTGCGGGCCTGCTGCCAGCCTGGCGGGCAATGCAGATTCCGCCTGCATTGCAGCTCAAGAGCCAATGACGCGATGGCATTGAATCCATCCAGCGACCAACGGCAGCTTACGCCGCCACGGAGAACTCCCTTGGACATCCGCCCCATCCTGTCGATGCTGTCCCGCCACAAGATCGCCGCGCTGCTGGTCATATTCGAGATCGCGATCAGCTGCGCCATCATCTGCAATGCGGTTTTCATCATCAGCAACCGCATTGCGCAGATCCAACTGCACAGCGGCGTGGCCGAGGACGAACTGGTCTATCTGGCCACCAGCAGCCTGCTGCCTGACGTCAACTACGATGCCCTGCGCAAGCAGGATCTCGCCGCGCTCGCCGCAGTTCCCGGCGTGAAGTCAGTCAGCAGCATCAACCAGATCCCCTATGGCGACAATGTCTGGGGCTCGGGCATACGCCTGCAGCCGGACCAGAGCCGCCCCAGCGTGCATGCATCCAATTACATGGACGACGGCCAACTGCTGCCGACCTTCGGCCTGCAGCTGCGCGAAGGCCGTGGCTTCAAGCCCGACGAATATCTGGAGAACAGCGCCTTCGCTGCTGGCGACGGCGCCCCGTTGGTGCCCAGCGTGCTGTTGAGTCAGTCGCTGGCCACGTTTCTGTTTCCAGATGGCAATGCACTGGGCAGCAACATCTATGTCTGGGGCAGCAAGCCCACCCGGGTGGTTGGCGTGACTGAGGACCTGCTGGCTCCGGGCGAGGCCACCGAGTTCGGCAACCGCTTCAACAGCATGGTGTTCCCGATCCGGGTCTCCAACGGCGCCTATGCGCTGCGCACCAGTCCGGGGCAGCGCGAGGCCGTACTCAAGGCTGCCATCGCCGCTCTGAACAAGGCCGACCCCAACCGCATCATCGAGCAACAGGGCACGCTGTCGCGGATGCGCGACGACTTCCATCACCGCGACCGTTCGGTGATCTGGCTGCTGCTGGCGGTGAGCATCGCGCTGCTGGCGGTAACCGCGTTCGGCATCGTCGGCCTTGCCAGCTTCTGGGTGCAGCAACGCACCCGCCAGATCGGCATCCGCCGCGCCCTGGGCGCTACCCGCAAGCACATCCTTCGCTCGTTTCAACTGGAAAATCTGCTGCTGAGCAGTGCCGGCATCGTCCTTGGGCTGGTGCTGGCCTATGCGCTGAACCTGGTGCTGATGAGCCAGTACGAGCTGCCACGCCTGCCGCTGGTCTACCTACCCATCGCAGCACTGCTGCTGTTGTTGCTGGGCCAGTTCGCCGTGCTTGGGCCAGCGCGACGCGCTGCTGCGGTGCCACCAGCGGTTGCCACACGCGCTGTCTGATCCTCATCCAATGTTCGCCGGAGTCGCCTCGATGAAAACCAAGTTGCCGTCCCTGCTGCTGATGCTGTGCTCGCTGCTGGTGATACCGGCGCATGCAGCCGATGCTGACAATGCCAGCCTACACGACACCATCGCCGCACTCGACCACGGCATGTTCGACAGCTTCAACCACTGCAGCGATCCAGCCCAGTTCGAGAAGCACGCCAGCTACTTCGACCCGGCGGTGGAGTTCTACCACGACAACGGCGGTGTCACCTGGACCCGCGAGGCAATGCTGGCAAACACCCGCAAGCATGTCTGCGGCAACTACACCCGGCAGCTGCTGCCGGGCACCCTGGAAGTTTTTCCGATCAAGGATTTCGGCGCGATCGCACGCGGCCAACACCAGTTCTGCGACCTCAAAGGCGAACACTGCGACGGTCTGGCCGACTTCGTCATCATCTGGCGGCTGCGCGATGGTCAATGGCAGGCAACGCGGGTGCTCAGTTACGCACACCGCGCAGCGGCCGCTGGACCAGATACCGGTAGCTGAGCAAGGCAGACGCGCAGCCCGGGCAACACGCCGTAAAGCCTCCTTTGATAGCTGCTGAACTTCAACATGGATCCACCGCGACCGAACTCCCAGCCAACATGGCCGGCAACGTGTAATGTGCTGACTTCAGCGCCCGCGCTGCGTCCCCCAATCTTCTTCTGCGACAACTGATGCCACAGATCCTGATCATCGACGACAACACCGCCGTGGCCACCGCGCTGGATGTGCTGTTCTCCCTGCACGACATCGACACACGCCACGCCACCTCGCCCGAGCAGGGCCTGGCGATGCTGGCCGAGCATGAATTCGATCTGGTCCTGCAGGACATGAACTTCACCGCCGACACCACCTCAGGGGAGGAAGGCCAGGATCTGTTCCGGCGCATCCGCCAGGCGCATCCGGACCTGCCGGTGATCCTGCTCACCGCTTGGACGCACCTGGACAGCGCGGTGGAGCTGGTCAAGGCCGGTGCCTCCGACTATCTGGCCAAGCCCTGGGACGACGGCCGCCTGCTGACCACGGTCAACAACCTGCTGGAACTGGCCGAAGCGCGCCGCGAGCTGGCCCGCCGCCGCGCCCGCGAGCAGCGCCAGCAGCAGGCCCTGCACGATCGCTACGATCTGCGTGGGCTGGTATTCGCCGACCCCTCCAGCGAGCGCATCATCGCCCTCGCCTGCCAGGTAGCGCGCTCCGAATTACCGGTGCTGATCACCGGTCCCAACGGCGCCGGCAAGGAAAAGATCGCCGAGATCATCCAGGCCAATTCCGCGCACAAGAAAGGCCCGTTTGTCGCCCTCAACTGTGGCGCCATTCCCTCCGAACTGATCGAGGCCGAACTGTTCGGTACCGAGGCCGGTGCCTATACCGGCGCCAACAAGGCCCGCGAAGGCAAGTTCGAGGCAGCCGATGGCGGCACCTTGTTCCTCGACGAAATCGGCAACCTGTCGCTGACCGGACAGATGAAGCTGCTGCGGGTACTGGAAACCGGGCGCTTCGAGCGGCTGGGCTCCAACCGCGAACGACAGGTCAAAGTGCGTGTGGTCAGTGCCACCAATGCCGATCTGCCGGCGATGATCCGCGCCGGCAGCTTCCGCGAAGATCTTTACTACCGGCTCAACACCGTCGAGCTGAGCCTGCCGGCGCTGGCCGAGCGCCGCGAGGACATCCTGCCACTGGCGCAGTACTTCCTCGCCGATGGCAAGCCGCTGTCGGCGCCGGCGTTGCAGGCACTGCAGCGCCACAACTGGCCGGGCAATGTGCGCGAGCTGCGCAATGTGATCCAACGCGCCGCCCTGCTCGCCCAAGGCCCGCGCATCGAGGTTGCAGACCTGAACCTGCCACGCGCGCCGGCACGGCCTACCGCACCGGCCGACGAGCCCGACCGCGAACACATTGTCAGCGCCTTGGAACGTGCTGGCGGCGTCATTGCCCAAGCCGCCGCCGAGCTGGGTTTGAGCCGGCAGGCGCTGTACCGGCGCATGGATCGCCACGGCATCCCGCGCGAGTGAGAACACATCAGTGAAAACGCGCTCCTTCACCGTCACCTTGTTCCTGCGCCTGCTGCCGGTGCTGGCACTTGCTGCGGCCCTGCCGTGGTTCCTGGCGTACTGGATGGACCGTGGCTGGGTAGTTGTGTGTGTTTCCACCGTGCTCCTGCTGGCGGCGATGTGGTGGGCCCTGAGCCGCGCCACCGCGCCGATCCGCTCACTGTTGCGGGCGCTGGCCGGCACCACCAGCAGCTATCGCGATGGCGAGTTCAACTTCGGCGTGCATTGGCGCGGCCATGATGAATTCGCACAACTGGTGCAGGCCCATGCCGAGCTGGGCGACGTGCTACGCGAGCAACGGCAATCACTGGTGCAACGCGAGCTGCTGCTCGACACCATGGTGCAGAACACGCCGGTGGCGATGTTGCTGCTCACCGATGGCGGCGATGGCGTGCAACGGGTGACCTTCTCCAACACCGCAGCGCGCAAGCTGCTGCATGGTGGCTGGAAGCTGGAGGGCCAGCGCATGCATGAGCTGCTGGAAAACATGCCGATCGAGCTGCGCAATGCCATTGCCCGTGGTGGCGACAGCCTGTTCGCGGTGCGTGATCCAGACGCAGCCGAAGACGATGATGACGACGAGCAGATCTATCACCTGTCGCGCCGCGCCTTCCATTTGAATGGACGCCCGCACGAGCTGCTGCTGCTACGCCTGCTCACCGCCGAGCTGCGCCGCCAGGAAGTGCAGACCTGGAAGAAGGTGATTCGCGTCATCAGCCACGAGCTCAACAATTCGCTGGCACCGATTGCCTCGCTGGCGCATTCCGGCGCCGAGTTGGTGCGACGCGGCCGCCATGACCGGCTGGAAGATATCTTCGGCACGGTGGAAGAACGTGCACGCCATCTGGAAGGCTTCATTCGCGGCTATGCACGCTTCGCCAAGCTGCCGCAGCCGCAGCTGCAGACGGTTGCCTGGAGCCAGTTCCTGCATACCCTGCAGCAGCAGATCAATTTCCGCATGGAACCGATGGCGGACGAGCAATACAGCCGCCTGGATCAATCGCAGTTCTCGCAGGCATTGTTGAACCTGCTCAAGAACGCGCATGAAGCCGGCGCTGACAATGGCGCGCCGGATGATTCGGTTGAAGTGCGTATCGCACGACTGCCGAACTGGCTGCGCATCGAAGTATTGGATCGCGGCACCGGCATGAACGAAGCAGTACTGCAGAACGCATTGATGCCGTTCTATTCAACCAAGCGCAACGGCACCGGATTGGGTTTGGCATTGACCCGCGAGATCATCGAAGCACACGGCGGCCGCATCTCCCTGCAGAACCGCAAGGACGGCGGCCTGTGCGTGGCGATCCTCCTGCCGCATGACTAAGCGATTGTGAATTCGATTGTGGGAGCGGCGAGAGCCGCGAAGCTGGCAGACCGTCAGTCACCGATTACCTGGCAATCTTGGAGAACTGTGGCTTCGCGGCTTACGCCGCTCCCACAAGGAATGGTTTGTACCTATGCCAACTGCCGCTGCATCGCCAGCCGCAGCTCCATTGGAAAGCCTGCCGCTGCCTCGGCCGCCATCACTTCGCGCATGCCTTCGCTCCAGCCCTGCGACGGCCATTCGCTGAAGCCCTCGCTGACATAGAAGGGCGCATTCCAGGCCAGATCGCTCAGGGTAGTCAGCACCGCCCGCTGATGTCCACGTGCCCTCGCCTGCTCCACTGCATGCCGCAGCAAGGCCCGGCCCAGTCCCTTGCGGCCATGTGCCGGTACAACATCCATCTGCTGGATATGGAAATCCTCACCCAGCACACCAGCCATCAGGTAACCGGCCAGTTCCTGTTCGCTGGCAACCACCCACAGCATTCCACGCTGCCAGGCCTGTTCAAAAAAATGTGGCTCGGTCGGGCTCGCAGCGAATATCGCAGCAGCCGGATGTCCACGCAGACGCTCACCCGCCTGCGCTTCGATCAGCGGCAGCAGCGCGAGCTCCTCGCGCTGCGCCAATCTTGGCTCAGGACTTTTTGACAGGACGCGTCCAGCCTTCAAGGGTCTGCTGGCGTGTGCGGGCCAGCGTCAATTTGCCTTCCGGCGCGTTACGGGTAATCACCGAACCAGCACCAATCGTGGCGCCGTCCTCGATCGTCAGCGGCGCCACCAACGAGCTATTGGAGCCCACAAATACCTTGTCACCTATCGTGGTCTGGAATTTGTTCACACCATCGTAGTTGCAGGTAATGGTGCCGGCACCGATATTGGTGCCGCTGCCGATCATTGCATCGCCCAGGTAGGTGAGATGGTTGGCCTTGCTGCCCTTGCCCAGCGTGGTCTTCTTGGTTTCCACGAAGTTGCCAACGTGCACGCCATCGGCCAACACGGTGCCCGGACGCAGTCGTGCAAACGGGCCGATCTGGGCCGCGCCTTCGCTGATCACACCTTCCAGATCACAGTGCGGGCGCACTTCGGTGCCGGCGCCGAGCTTGACGTCCTTCAGCCGCACGAAGGCGCCGATGCTAACGCCATCGCCCAGCTCGACCTCGCCTTCCAGAATCACGTTGGCGTCAATCTGCACATCACGACCAACCTTCACCGTGCCGCGCTGGTCAAAGCGCGAGGGGTCCAGCAGACGCGCGCCCTGCTCGCACAGCACCTTGGCTGCACGCAGTTGCCAAGCCCGTTCCAGCTGCGACAGCTGCCACGGATCATTTGCACCTTCGGCTTCCTGCGCATCGGCAACCAGCACCAGTTCGGCCGGCGCGTACTCACTGGCAGCCGACGCAAACACATCGGTCAGGTAATACTCGCCCTGCGCGTTGCTGTTGGAGAGGCCCGACAGCCAGCGACGCAGATCGGTGGACTCGGCGGTGATGATGCCAGTGTTCACCGTACGGATACGCTTCTGTTCGTCGCTGGCATCTTTCTGTTCGACGATGGCGGCGACCCTGCCCTCAGCATCACGCACGACGCGGCCGTAACCGTTGGGGTCATCCAACTCGGCCACCAGCACCGCCAGGCGTGGGCCGTTGTTCATCAGCGCGTTCAAGGTCTGTGCGCGCATCAGCGGCACATCGCCGTACAGCACCAGTACCTGCGCGGTATCGGGGACCTGCGGCATCGCCTGCTGCACGGCATGGCCGGTGCCCAACTGCTGGCTCTGCTCGGCCCACAGCAGGTCCTGCTGATCGGCGAAGGCAGCGCGCACAGCTTCCCCACCATGGCCGTAGACCACGTGGATACCGGCTGGCTGCAGCTCGCGCGCGGTAGCAATGACGTGCGCCAGCATCGGTTGCCCGGCGATGGGTTGCAGCACCTTGGGCAACAGCGACTTCATGCGTTTGCCGGCACCGGCGGCGAGGATGATGACGTGCAGCGGCTGGGTCATGCGTACAGCTTCCTTCAAGAGTCTCCGGATTCTAAGCGCAAGGGCTTAGCATTGCAGTCCATCACTTGAACCGCCGCCTCCATGAGCTTGTTCCGCCAAGGTAGCCAGTACATCGCCATTGGCCTGCTGCAGCTGCTATTGGACTGGGGCGTGTTTGTTGCCGCCACCGCACTCGGCCTGCCAGTGGCACCAGGCAATCTGCTGGGGCGGATCAGTGGTGCGGTGCTTGGTTTCTGGCTCAATGGCCGCTACACCTTTGCCACGCAAGGCGAGCAGCGCCATGGCTGGAAGCGCTTTGCGCGCTTTGCGCTGCTGTGGCTGTTGATGACCGTGATCAGCACCTGGCTGATCGATTGGGTCGCACAGTCACTGGGCCTGCAATATGCGTGGCTGGCCAAGCCTCTGGTCGAGGTGGGTCTGGCCGGAGTCAGCTTCCTGCTGCTGCGGCATGTGGTTTATCGCTGAACCAGGCGTTGGTCCGAGCGCGCGAGGCCAGTCGCCAACGCAACAGGGCCATCGGTCTATAACGCAGCGTGAGCATATGTGTACCCGCGGGTACGCAGACGGCACGGAACAGACCATTCGCGCGCAGCACCGGCAATGCCTGCCCACCGATCTCCGCCTCCCATCCGGGCGCATACACCTCATTGATGACCACCCAAGCCGGCGCCTGGGCAACCACCTGCAGTGCGATGCTGCTGGCCAGATAGCTCTGCTCTGTCACCTGGGCCACACCGCCAGATGAATCGGCGCAGTCCGCCAGCGCGTCATCCCGAAGCCAGACGCTTCGGGTGAACTCGGTTGCATTGAACTCCACTGCGGGCGGATGCGCTTTCGAATACCGGCGCACCTCCCGTGGATTCAACACCCGCGGCAGTACCCCCTCACGCCGCATCGCATAGGTCTGCCCAGCATCCTGTGCCACACCGCCGGGGAACGCTTGTTCCGCCACCACCCAGCGCAGCCCAAGCAGATCGTACAGTGGCGCGGACATATCCCCGGCCCACGCAGTAGGCGGCACATCCTGTAGCCGCCCCCCCGGATACTCCGGCATGCCCACCATCTGCTGGTAGTCAGCGGCCAGCAACGGGTTGTACCCATTCACCAAGGCCAGCGCATGCAATGCCGCACCATTGGTGAACGCGGGATTGCCAAACACCATTGCCCGCGTAGGGATGCCTGGCCCACGTTCGGGTACCAGTAACGTGTACACACGTTGCGCCGCACCACCACGATCAGCATCCAGCACCGGCCTGGTACTGCTTCCGGTGTTGAATGTCGCCGCAACATTGAACAACAGCAGGTCCACGACAACCAGTGCGATCACCATGCCCGCGCGCGGCGTCGATCGGCGCAGTTGCCATACGGCCGCAACTCCGAGCGCGATGCTCGCAGCCCACCACCCCAATGCCGAGAAGTGATCTCCCGCAACCACGAGCCACACGGTCATTCCTGCCAGCAACATGACCAGCAAAAGAGACGGCAAATGGGGGCGCAACGGCACCCGTTGCAATGCCGATTGAAAAGCCTGCGCCGATAGCCACGCTACCGCGGGAATGGCCATGTACAGGCCATCCGAAGGCCGGCGGAAAAGGTTCAGCCCCGGTATCCACGTGTACAGCCATGCGTAAATCGGCGTTGTCCCGCCAAGTGCGAACACTACTGCCAATACCAGCACCGACAAGGCCATGCGTGTGCGCCAGCGTTCGCGTGCGGCGACCGCGCCCCCCCAACCCAACCACAGGGCCAGTGGTACGGCGCCGTAATAGAGGTAGTCGGTGGTGATGTCGCTGAAGGCCCAACTCTCGCCGCGCGCCTGTGAGAACACGTTGCCCGACAGCAGCGTTGCCAGCGACTGCCAACGTACCGAGTTCCACAGCGCGGAATCCAGCCCTACGCCAGTACGATTGGTCAGCGGCAGGTACGCCAGCGTGGATACCCATTGCGGCGCACTCAGCAGCGCAGCCAGCAGGCCTACCAGGAAGAACTGGACCAGCAGGCGCCAGCGTGTCGCACCGGCCAGCACCACCGCCACAAGCGCATAGATCGCGCATCCAATCATGATCAGGTAAGTAACCTGCGTAAGTTGCAACGCACACAAGCCACCTGCGATACCGGCCAGCAGTACATCCCGCCGTTGCCCGGACTCGCGCAGACGCGACAGGCCCAGCCACAACCAAGGCAACAGGCAGTAGCTGATGACCATCGGGGTGTGTTGCAGGCGCGACGCAGCCACCGAGCTGAACATCAGAACCAGGGTGAACAACAGCTGCGCGGGGGCCTGCAGGCGATAGTGCCTGGCCACGCGCAATGCGCCGAATCCACCAACCAGCAGATGCAACGCAACAACTACATTGAACCAATGCAGCGACTGCGGCGCCAGTAACATCGGCAATACCATCGTTGGCTGGAACGTCATCATCTGCGGGTCGGCGAACTGCGGATAACCACCAAACAGATATGGGTTCCACCATGGAGCCTGAAGCTGTTGAAGCTGTTCGGCAACAAAACCCACGGCCGGGAAGAACTGATTCACAGCGTCGAACGGAACTGCTTTGGCACCACTCAGCCAAGGCAAGCACAACAGGAACCAGATCAGCGTCCACTGGATATCCGTCGAGCTCTTCAGCCGTTGCCACAGCTTCGGCTGTGACCTTGTGTTTTCAACCATCATTGCCCACCCCAACTTCCATGTAAAAAAAAGGCACCGATGCAGGATCGGTGCCTCTTGTATGGTGACGCTACGCGACGCCTCAGTGCTTGAGGTTGCGGCGCAGACGCTCCAGTGCCTGCAGCTGGGCGGTGACTTCGGCCAGCTTCTGCTGTGCCTCGGCCAGTTCCATGGCTTCGCCACGGTGCGCCAGTACGCGCTCTGCTTCTTCCTTGGCCTTGCGCACCGATGCTTCATCAATATCGGTAGCGCGGATGGCGGTGTCGGCCAGCACGGTCACGACCTGCGGCTGTACTTCCAGGATGCCGCCGGAAATGGCGAAATCCAGGTGCTCGCCTGCAGCGGTGGTGACCACGACCTTACCCGGCTTCAGACGGGTGATCAGCGGTGCGTGCTTGGGCGCGATGCCCAGCTCGCCCAGCTCACCGGTGGCCACGACCAAGGTAGCTTCGCCGCTGAAGATCTGCTGCTCGGCACTGACAATGTCGCAACGGATGGTGCTCATGGATCTCTCTTCGCCTGGTTGGGTGGGCCTGCGCCCACCGCAGGTTGCCGCGTGGGCGGAGCAAGCTCCGCCCTACGTGGTTATTAGGCCTTCTCAGCCATCTTCTTGGCTTTCTCGACGGCTTCGTCGATGCTGCCGACCATGTAGAACGCCTGCTCCGGCAGGTGATCGTACTCACCATCGACAATGGCCTTGAAGCCACGGATGGTGTCCTTCAGCGGCACGTACTTGCCCGGCGAGCCGGTGAACACTTCGGCCACGTGGAACGGCTGGCTGAAGAAGCGCTCGATCTTGCGGGCGCGGGTCACGGCCTGCTTGTCTTCTTCGGACAGTTCGTCCATGCCCAGGATGGCGATGATGTCCTTCAGTTCCTTGTACTTCTGCAAGGTCTGCTGGACGCGCTGGGCGGTTTCGTAATGCTCGGTACCGATGACCTGCGGGTCCATCTGGCGCGAGGTCGAATCCAGCGGATCCACGGCCGGGTAGATACCCAGCGAGGCGATCGAACGCGACAGGGTCACGGTCGAATCCAAGTGGGCGAACGTGGTCGCCGGCGACGGATCGGTCAAGTCATCGGCGGGCACGTAGACGGCCTGGATCGAGGTGATCGAGCCGGACTTGGTCGAGGTGATGCGCTCCTGCAGGACGCCCATTTCCTCAGCCAGGGTCGGCTGGTAACCCACGGCCGACGGCATACGGCCCAGCAGTGCCGACACTTCGGTACCGGCCAGGGTGTAGCGGTAGATGTTGTCGACGAACAGCAGCACGTCCTTGCCCTTGCCGTTCTCGTCCTTCTCATCACGGAAGTACTCCGCCATGGTCAGGCCGGTCAAGGCAACGCGCAGACGGTTGCCCGGCGGCTCGTTCATCTGGCCGTACACCATCGCCACCTTGTCAAGGACGTTGGAGTCCTTCATCTCGTGGTAGAAGTCGTTGCCCTCACGGGTACGCTCACCCACGCCGGCGAACACGGACAGGCCGCTGTGCGCCTTGGCGATGTTGTTGATCAGTTCCATCATGTTGACGGTCTTGCCGACGCCGGCGCCGCCGAACAGGCCGACCTTGCCGCCCTTGGCGAACGGGCACATCAGGTCGATGACCTTGATGCCGGTTTCCAGCAGCTCGGTCGAGGAAGACTGGTCTTCGTACGACGGTGCAGCGCGGTGGATTTCCCAGCTGGCCGAAGCCTGCACCGGGCCGGCTTCGTCGATCGGGCGACCGAGCACGTCCATGATGCGGCCCAGGGTGCCAGCGCCGACCGGCACCGAGATGGCGCGGTTGGTGTTGGTGGCGACCAGGCCACGCTTCAGGCCGTCGGTGGAGCCCAGCGCAATTGCGCGGACGATACCGTCACCCAGCTGCTGCTGGACTTCCAGCGTGATTTCGGTGTTGTCGACCTTCAGCGCGTCGTACACCTTCGGCACATCGCTGCGCGGGAATTCGACGTCGACGACGGCGCCGATGATCTGAACGATCTTGCCCTGACTCATTGCTGCATCCTCTAAATGTGTGCTGTTGACTGCGCGCGTTAAACCGCTGCCGCGCCGCTGACGATTTCGGAGATTTCCTGGGTGATCGCTGCCTGGCGGGCCTTGTTGTAGACCAGCTGCAGGGTTCCGATCATCTTGTTCGCGTTGTCGCTTGCCGCCTTCATCGCCACCATGCGAGCTGCGTGCTCGGAGGCAACATTCTCCAGCACTGCCTGATACACCAACGATTCGATGTAGCGGGTGATCACGTGCTCAAGCACGGTTGCTGCGTCGGGCTCGTACAGGTAATCCCAGTCGTGCGAGGCCACCTGCTTTTCAGCAGCCGGCAACGGCAGCAGCTGATCGAAGCTGGCCTTCTGCGTCATCGTGTTGATGAAGCGGTTGTAGACCAGGTACACGCGATCAACCTTGCCTTCGGTGTAGGCGTCGAGCATGACCTTGATCACGCCGATCAGCGTTTCCAGCTTGGGCTGGTCGCCGATGTTGGCAACCGAAGCAGCCATGTTGACGTTGACGCGACGGAAGAACGCGCCGGCCTTCTGGCCAACGGTCACCACGTCGATCTCGGCGCCCTTTTCCTGCCAGCCGCGCATTTCTGCGACGGTCTTGCGGAACAGGTTGTTGTTCAAGCCGCCGGCCAGACCGCGATCAGACGAGATCACGATGTAACCCACGCGCTTGACCTGATCGCGCTCAACCAGGAACGGATGCTGGTAGTCGGTGCTGGCCTGGGCCAGGTGACCGATCACCTGCTTCATCGCCTGCGCGTACGGACGCGAGGTCTTCATCCGATCCTGCGCTTTGCGGATCTTGGAGGCCGAGACCATTTCGAGCGCGCGCGTCACCTTGCGGGTGTTCTGCACGCTCTTGATCTTGGTTTTGATTTCGCGTCCGCTTGCCATCTCTTATTCCCGTGGCGCGAGGTCGAACCCCGCGTTTGCCATACAGCGGAGCCAGGCTCCGCTGCTTTCAGTCGTGCGGAGCCAAGCCCCGCACTACTGGACTGGTATTACCAGGTGCCGGTGCTCTTGAAATCGGCGATGCCCTTCTTGAAGGCAGCTTCGATATCGTCGTTCCACGCGCCGGTGCTGTTGATCTTGGAGGTAAACTCACCTGCGGTGTTGGCGAAGTGCGCGTGCAGGCCAGCTTCGAACGAGAGCAGCTTGTTGACCGGCACGTCGTCGAGGAAGCCCTCGTTGACGGCGTAGATCGACAGCGCCTGGTCGGCGATCGACATCGGCAGGTACTGCTTCTGCTTCATCAGCTCGGTGACGCGCTGACCGCGCTCCAGCTGCTTGCGGGTGGCTTCGTCAAGGTCGGAGGCGAACTGCGCGAACGCAGCCAGCTCACGGTACTGGGCCAGCGAGATACGAATACCGCCGGACAGCTTCTTGATGATCTTGGTCTGGGCCGAACCACCGACGCGCGACACCGAGATACCGGCGTTGACGGCCGGACGGATACCGGCGTTGAACAGGTCGGTTTCCAGGAAGATCTGGCCGTCGGTGATCGAGATCACGTTGGTCGGAACGAACGCGGAAACGTCGCCAGCCTGGGTTTCGATGATCGGCAGTGCGGTCAGCGAACCGGTCTTGCCGGTGACGGCGCCGTTGGTGAACTTCTCGACATACTCTTCCGACACGCGAGCTGCACGCTCGAGCAGGCGGGAGTGGAGATAGAACACGTCACCCGGGTAGGCTTCACGGCCCGGCGGGCGCTTCAGCAGCAGCGAGATCTGGCGGTAGGCAACAGCCTGCTTGGACAGATCGTCGTACACGATCAGGGCGTCCTGACCGCGGTCCATGAAGTACTCACCCATGGTGCAGCCAGCATAGGCGCTGATGTACTGCATCGCAGCCGATTCGGAAGCGGTAGCAGCCACGACCACGGTGTGGGCCAGGGCGCCGTTCTCTTCCAGCTTGCGCACGATGTTGGCAACGGTCGAGGCCTTCTGGCCGATCGCTACGTACACGCACTTGATGCCGGTGCCCTTCTGGTTGATCACGGCATCGATCGCCATCGCGGTCTTGCCGGTCTGACGGTCACCGATGATCAGCTCGCGCTGGCCACGGCCGATCGGAATCATCGAGTCGACCGACTTGTAACCGGTCTGCACCGGCTGGTCGACCGACTTGCGCCAGATCACGCCCGGAGCAACGCGCTCCACCGGGGCGGTCAGCGAGGTGCCCAGCGGGCCCTTGCCGTCAATCGGCTCACCCAGCGCGTTGACAACGCGGCCGAGCATTTCCGGACCCACCGGCACTTCCAGGATGCGGCCGGTGGTCTTGGCCACGTCGCCTTCGCGCAGGTGCTGGTAATCGCCCAGGACCACGGCGCCGACCGAGTCGCGCTCCAGGTTCAGTGCCAGGGCAAAGGTGTTGTTCGGCAGTTCGATCATTTCGCCCTGCATCACGTCGGCCAGACCGAAGATGCGCACGATACCGTCGGACACGCCAGTGACGGTGCCTTCGTTGCGCGACTCTGCGGACAGGGCGACCTTCTCGATGCGGGTCTTGATCAGTTCGCTGATTTCAGAGGGGTTGAGCGTGGTAGCCATCGTCAAGTCCTAGTGCCGGCTTGTGGCCGGACGGTAATGTGAATTCAGTGTGCGAGCGCGGTCTGCAGGCGCGACAGCTTGCCCTTGAGCGAGCCATCGATAACCACGTCGCCGGCATCGATCACGGCGCCGCCGATCAGCGAAGCGTCCACTGCGGTCGACACGTCGACTTCGCAGCTGAAGCGCTTGCGCAGCGCAGCCTTGATCTTTTCCAGCTCGTCGCCCGACAGCGCGGCTGCCGAGGTCACGGTAGCCTTGACCACGTGCTCGGCTTCGGCGCGCAGCTGCTCGAACAGACCGGAGATTTCCGGCAGCTGTTGCAGGCGGCGGCCTTCGGCCAGCAGGGTCAGGAAGCGACCGTAGGTCTCGCTGGTCGCGTCCGGGGTCAGCAGGGCAACGGCATCGCCGCGGCTCAGCTGCGGATTCGACAGCAAGGCCGACACGCGCGGATCGGCAGCAACGCGGGCGGAGAACGCAAGCGCGTCCGACCACGGCGCGAACTTGCCTTCGTCACGCGCAATCGCAAACGCGGCGCGGGCGTACGGGCGGGCAAGCGTGAGGGCCTGGCTCATCGATCAGATCTCCGCAGCCAGCTCGTCGAGCAGCGCCTTGTGGGCGTTGGCATCGATTTCGCGCTTGAGCAGCTTTTCGGCGCCGGTCACGGCCAGAGCGGACACCTGCTTGCGCAGATCTTCACGGGCACGGTTGGCGGCAGCGTCGATTTCAGCCTGGGCCAGGTCTTTCTGGCGGGTGGCTTCGGCGATGGCTTCGTTCTTGGCGGCTTCAACGATCTGGTTCGCACGGGCGTGCGCCTGGTCGATGATCTCGTTGGCCTTGCCACGGGCTTCTTTCAGTGCCTCGTTGACCTTGACTTCCGCCTGCGCCAGATCTTTCTGGCTGCGGTCGGCAGCGGCCAAGCCCTCAGCGATCTTCTGCTGGCGCTCTTCAATGGCCTTCAACAACGGCGGCCAGATCTTGGTCGCGATGATCCAGATCAGCAAAGCAAAGGCCAGGGCCTGTGCAAAGAGGGTGAGATTGATATTCATGATTAGCTCGATCGCTGGTGTCGGGGGTGGTTACGCCGCCATGGCGGCGCAACCGAACCTTCATCCGAAGTCGGGCGCCAACAGGCACCCGACCGTCTCACTGCAGCTGGATCAGCCTGCCAGCTTGGCGGCTTCGGCCAGCAGGGCAGCAGCCAGCGGGTTTGCGAAGGCCAGCAGCAGGCCAACGGCGACCGAGATGATGAATGCAGCGTCGATCAGGCCAGCGGTGATGAACATGCGCACCTGCAGGACCGGGATCAGTTCCGGCTGGCGAGCGGCCGATTCCAGGAACTTACCAGCCATGATGGCCAGACCGAGGCCAGCGCCAAGTGCGGCCAGGCCGATCATGATGCCGACGGCAAGGGCGGTGGAGCTCTGAACTTGGGCGAGGTTGGTCAGGACGGCGAAGTACATGGTTATCTCCAGGAACTTTAAGTAGCTAAGGGTGATGAAACGGATGAAGGTTGAAACTGGGTGAAGCTTGTAACTTTAGTGACTGTCTTCCGACAGGCTCAAGTACACGATGGTCAACATCATGAAGATGAAGGCCTGCAGCGGGATCACCAGCAGGTGGAACAGCATCCAGCCAAAGCCGAATACGCCACCGGCAACGGCACCGAACACGCCGGCACCGCCCAGCACCCAGATCAGCAGGAAAACGATTTCGCCGCCGAACATGTTGCCGAACAGTCGCATCGCCAGAGAGATCGGCTTGCTCAGCCACTCGACGATGTTGAGGATCAGGTTGAACGGCATCATCCACTTGCCGAACGGGGCCGTCAGGAATTCCTTGATGAAGCCGCCGATGCCCTTGGACTTCAGCGCGAAGAAGATCATCAGGATGAACACGCTGATCGACATGCCCAGGGTGGCATTGACGTCGGCGGTCGGTACCGGCTTCCAGTAATGGATGCCTGCCAGCTCAAGCGGCTTGGCGATGAAATCGGCCGGGATCATCTTGATGAGGTTCATCAACAGGATCCAGAAGAAGATGGTGATCGCGATGGGCGTGATCAGCTTGCTCTTGCCGTGGTAGGTATCCTTGGCCTGGCGGTCAACGAACTCCAGGCAGATCTCGACGAACGCCTGCCACTTGCCCGGCACACCGGCGGTGGCCTTGCGGGTTGCCATCCAGAAGGCGAACACCATCAGCAGGCCCATCAGGACCGAGGTGACGATGGTATCGACGTGGATCATCCAGAAGCTGCCACCGCTGTCACCGACCGGCATGGTCAGATTCTGCAGGTGATGCTGGATGTACGTGGTAGGAGTTAGAGCCTCGCCCGCCATGTGTCCGGAACCTTTATGAGTGAATCAACGTCTGGCCAGCGCCAGAACCTGGAACATCAGCGCCACTGGAATTGCCGCCAGCAGAGCCAAAGGAGGGAGTTGCCACCAGAAAAAAGCCATTCCCAGCACGGCAACAATAAGCACAATCTTCAGCACGAACCCCAGGAACAGGCGGATCATTGCTGAACCAGCGGCCTGAATGCCGCCACCGAGCCCTATCCACGCGGCCAGCGCCGTCCCTGCTACCACCGCCAGGCCCGATACAAGGGCGCCCAGCGCATGCTTTGGCCCCACGAAGAGGAAGGCCAGAGCCAGGACCACCACTGCGACCAGCGGGTAGACCGCGGCGCGCAACATCAGTCGCCGACCCGCATCAACGGAGTTCAGCACGTCAAAGTGTCCTGCATCAGGTAAAGGAAAGAGCCGAACCGCGCAAAGGCGTCTCGTCGAGCCGCGAAAGTATAACAGCGGGACAATTTGCGAGACAACCGGCATTTGTCCCCATTTGACTATGCAAGTGGCCGCAATATCACGTTTTTTCCCCGAATGCGCGGCCGCCGGGCTGCCGTGCGGGACAATAAATATTGCGTCGCAACATGGGAACTTCCCCCAACTCCCCCGGTCAGACCTTCGTAGTCCGCCACCCGCTACCTCGTCGGGCGCGTGCGCAGGCTCGGGTGAGGCGGTGCCGCACGCCCTCGGCGGCACCACCTCACCGCAATTGATCCTGGCGTACACATCGCCTGCACGCTGCGCTTACTGTTCTCTACATCGGATCGGCGATGGTCAATTGTCCTACCGCAACAGCTAGGCAATGGCATGCGCAATTCCCGCTTCATTCTCGCACTTGCTCCGTGCGCACTCACACTCGTTCTGATCCACCCGCAACCCGCGCAGGCCGCTGAAGGCGATCCGCGCTTCACCCTGCGGCTTGGCGCGATGAACATCGACACCGACAACACCATCCGTGGCAGCACCACGGTCGCCGGCCAGGACGTGGATCTGTCGGAGGACTTCAGCCTCGGCGGCAAGGAATGGGAGCCGCGTATCGACGGCCTGTTCCGCATCAGCGACCGCCAGCGCTTGATCTTCGACTACTTCAAATATGACAAGAACCGCCGCGAGACGCTGGACGAAGGCATCAGCTGGGGCGACAGCACAGTGCCTGCAGGCAGCTTCGTGAAGGGCGAGCTGAAATACCAGGTGGCAACGCTGGTCTACGACTATTCGGTGATCGATGGTGAGCGCTTTGATTTCGGCCTGCAGCTCGGTGCCGAATACGCCAAGATCAGCGCCGACGCCTACGCCGATGTTGGCGATGTCTACCAAGGCCGCTTCCTCAACGAGAAGGCCGATGGCATCGCGCCGGTGGTTGGTGCGCGCCTGACCTTCACTCCTTCGGAGAAGTGGCTGATCAACCTGCAGGGCCAGTACCTCAACACGCGCTGGGGCAACTTCGATGATTACGAAGGCGACCTCAGCCGCGCCAATGCGATCGTGCAGTACAACGTCAACAAGAACTTCGGCATCTTCGCCGGCTACGACTGGTTCAAGCTGGACGTGGACCAGAAAGGCAGCGATGGCGTGATCGGCCTGAAGCAGGAATTCAAGGGCCCGGTTGCGGGCGTGAGTTTGTCGTTCTGAAAAGCACCCTTACCCCAACCCCTCTCCCGCAGGGAGGGGGGCGGTAGTGCCGAGCCATGCTCGGCAGAGGCCTTCCCGGTGAACCCAGATCGCGTGCCCAGTCAGTCCTGCCGCGGACCTTCCTTCGCCGCCACAGGCGGCGTGGGGAACATCTGCGTCGCCACACAGATGTAATCCGCCAACGGCATCTGACCGATGCTGGCGCGGCGCTGGTCAACCTGGTCCGGCGCCTCCATCGGCTTTGCCTGCCAACGACCATCCACCGCCAATAACTGGCTGCCATACCGTTGCAGCTCGTCGCTGTTGACGAGGACGCGGTCGGTCAGCAAGGCGAAATCATGCGCCGATATTTCGCCACGCTGCACCATCGGTTCGATGCTGCCCAATACCTGCCGCTGAAATCCGACATCACTGTCAGCATGCTGCACCAGCAGCCACGCTGCGGAAACACCATCGCCCCCCACCTGCGCCGCACTCGGCAAGCCACCACGCGCAGCCACGATCTGCTTGATACGCGGCAGATTGGCGGCATCCACTGCCTGAAGTTTCTCGACCATCGGCCTTGTCCACTCACCTTGGCGAGCTTCCTGATCAGCCCGCGCCATGTCCAGCAACTGCTGGCGGAGTACCGGCTCCGAAAGCGCCGCATCGGTCTGCGCATTCTTCCGCTCTTCCACGCGCAATCGATCTGCCTGGACGAAGGGCGCTGCGCCCGGGCATTTCAGCAAGGCCGCGGCAAGCTCAGGATCCCCCTCCCCGGCAAATGCCGGGCCGGCGAGCAGCAGTACGCCAAGCAACACACCAGTCCGCAACATTCCCTTGCTCCTTCGACAGTCGGAAACAGCGACGCCCCGTTGAAGGGGCGTCGTGTTGGTTACTTCTTCTTCGGGATATACAAGTCGGTGATGGTGCCGTCGTAGATCTCCGAGGCCATCGCCACCGACTCACTCAGGGTCGGATGGGCGTGGATGGTGTGGCCGATGTCTTCGGCCTCCGCACCCATTTCGATGGCCAGGCCAATCTCGGCCAGCAATTCACCGGCATGCACGCCGACGATGGCACCACCGATCACGCGGTGGGTTTCTTCGTCGAAGATCAGCTTGGTGAAGCCTTCGGTGCGGCCAATACCAATCGCGCGACCGCTGGCCGCCCACGGGAACTTGGCCACGCCCACCTTCAAACCCTTGGCCTTGGCCTCGGTCTCGGTGACGCCAACCCAGGCGATTTCCGGATTGGTGTAAGCCACCGACGGAATCACCCGCGCCACCCACTCCTTCTTCTCGCCGAAGGCCACTTCTGCAGCCAGCTTGCCTTCGTGCGTGGCCTTGTGCGCCAGCATCGGGTTACCGACGATGTCGCCGATGGCGAAGATATGCGGCACGTTGGTGCGCATCTGCCGATCAACCGGAATGAAGCCGCGATCGGTGACTTCGACACCGGCCTTGTCGGCGTCGATCTTCTTGCCATTGGCCGAACGGCCGACGGCAACCAGCACGCGATCAAACGTGCCGCTTTCCATCGCCGGCTTCTCGCCTTCGGTGGCAGCTTCGAAGGTTACGGTGATGCCCTTGGCATCGGCACTGACGCCCGAAGCCTTGGTCTTCAGATGGACTTCGATGCCTTGCTTCTTCAGGCGGTCGGCCAGCGGCTTGACCAGGTCCTTGTCGGCGCCCGGCATCAGCTGGTCCATGAACTCGACCACGGTCACCTTGGAACCCAGGGCGCTGTACACGGTGGCCATTTCCAGGCCGATGATGCCGCCACCAACAACCAGCAGCGAACCCGGCACTTCGGCCAGTTCCAATGCGTCGGTGGAGTCCATCACGCGCTTGTCTTCCCACGGGAAGTTCGGCAGTTTCACCGCCTGCGAACCGGCAGCGATGATGCACTGCTCGAAGCGCAGCAGCTGGGTCTTGCCGTCGTCGCCGACGATTTCCAGCTCATTGGCTGAGACGAACTTGGCAAGGCCGTGCACGGTGCGGATCTTGCGCTGCTTGGCCATGCCGGCCAGGCCCTTGGTCAGCTGACCGACAACCTTTTCCTTGTAGCTGCGCAGCTTGTCCAAGCTGATCTTCGGCGCGCCGTATTCGATGCCCAGTTCGTCGGCATGCGCGGCGTGGTCGATGATTTCAGCGGCGTGCAGCAGCGCCTTGGACGGAATGCAGCCGACGTTGAGGCAGACGCCACCGAGGTTGGCATAACGTTCGATCAGCACGGTATCCATGCCCAGATCGGCAGCACGGAAGGCAGCGGTATAGCCGCCCGGACCTGCGCCCAGCACCACGATCCGGCATTCGATGTCGGCCGTGCGGCCGCTGGACGGCAACGCCTTGGCGGCCACGGCCGGGTCCGGCGCGCGGTGCGACGGGGTCACCGGCGGCTTGCTGCCCGGCGCCGCCTTGGCGGCAGCCGGGGCGGCGCCGGCAGCGCCTTCCAGCACCACCACCACGTCACCGACCGACAGCTTGTCGTCGAGCTTGACCTTGATTTCCTTGACCACACCATCGGCCGAGGACGGCACTTCCAGCGTGGCCTTGTCCGATTCCAGCGTGACCAGGCCCTGGTCCTTCTTCACCGTGTCGCCCACTGCGACCAGGATCTCGATCACCGGCACGTTCTGGTAGTCGCCGATGTCCGGCACCTTGACCTCGATCGGGCCAGCTGCGGCCGGGGCAGCAGCGGCAACCGGCGCGCTGACTGCCGCCGGAGCCGGTGCAGCGGCGGGCTGTGCAGCAGGCGCAGGTGCGGCGGCAGGTGCCGGAGCCCCGGCCGGGGCAGCGCCCTCGCCTTCAGCCTCCAGGATCACCACCACGTCGCCCTCGGACAGCTTGTCGTCGAGCTTGACCTTGATTTCCTTGACCACACCCGCGGCCGAGGAAGGCACTTCCAGCGTGGCCTTGTCCGACTCCAGCGTGACCAGACCCTGGTCCTTCTTCACCGTGTCGCCCACGGCCACCAGAATCTCGATCACCGGCACGTCGTTGTAGTCGCCAATGTCCGGAACCTTGATTTCAATCGTCGCCATTGTTTTTTCCTGTGGGCTCAGCCGGCTTCGCCGACGAACCGGTCATGCATCTTGTCGAGCGCGCGTTCGATGTTGGCGTAGCGCTTCTCGTATTTTTTGTCTTTGCTATGGGCCAGCTCGGTCAGCAGCGCCGCCTGTTCCTGCAGCGCTTCAAGCTGGCCGCAGGCCGGCCGCTGACCGCTGTAACGCTCACCGTTGACGGTGAAGGACAGCACCTCGCCATCGGTGACCGGCGCACGCGCTGCCACTTCGGGCGAAGCCAGAGCCTTGCCCCAGACCTCAATCAAACGCTTGGCCAGTGCATCGGGCAACGGCGCCTGGGCAAACTCCGGCTGCTGGTCCAGCTGCAGATTGACGCCACCGCGACCGGCCGTGGTGTTCCAGTTGTAGATGCGCTTGTCGGCCAAGCCGGCCAGCACCATCCACTGCCCATTGGCGGCATCACGGCGCAACAGCACCTGCGATTCCACCCCACGGGCCGGCAACACCAGCAGCGACAGACCATCTTCGGCCTGGCCACCCAACAGACTGGTCGCCGCCTGGCCGTAGTTGCCTACCGCCGGCGGCCAACCTTCACCCACCACCGGCAGACACTGGCTGGCGGCCAGTGCTGGAGCCGCCATCGCGGCCAGCACCAGCGCCAACAGCGCGCGTCGTGGCGGCACTGGCATCACAGCAGCACGCGCCGCATATCAGCCAGCACCTGCGACAGGTAGGTGGTGAAACGGGCCGCCAGGGCACCGTCGATGACGCGGTGGTCATAGCTCAGCGACAGCGGCAGCATCAGCTTGGGAGCAAATTCCTTGCCATTCCAGACCGGCTGGATGGACGACTTGGAGACACCCAGGATGGCCACTTCCGGCGCATTCACGATCGGGGTGAAGGCGGTGCCGCCAATGCCACCCAGCGAGCTGATCGAGAAGCAGCCGCCGCTCATATCGGCCGGGCCGAGCTTGCCGTCACGCGCCTTCTTGGCCAGTTCGCCGGTTTCCTGGGCGATCTGCACCACGCCCTTCTTGTCGACGTCACGGATCACCGGCACGACCAGGCCGTTCGGCGTATCGGCGGCAAAGCCGATGTTGAAGTACTTCTTCAGGGTCAGGTTCTCGCCGCTGGCGTCCAGCGAGGCGTTGAACTCGGGGAACTGCTTCAGTGCAGCGGCGCTGGCCTTGATCAGGAAGGCGAGCATGGTCAGCTTGATGCCGGCCTTCTCGTTTTCCTTGTTCAGGGCCACGCGCAGGCCTTCCAGGTCAGTGATATCAGCCTGCTCGAACTGGGTGACGTGCGGGATCATCGCCCAGTTGCGGGCCAGGTTGGCGCCGGAGATCTTCTTGATGCGCGACAGCTGCACCACCTCGGTCTCGCCGAACTTGCTGAAGTCGACCTTCGGCCACGGCAGCAGGTTCAGGCCGCCGCCGGCAGCAGCCGGAGCACCGGCGCTGGCAGCAACGCCACCGGACAGTGCGCCCTTGACGAACTTCTGCACATCGCTCTTGGTGATGCGGCCGCCCTTCTCGGTGCCCTTGACCTGCTGCAGGTCCACGCCCAGTTCACGGGCGAACACGCGCACGGCCGGGCTGGCATACGGCACATTGGCCGGCAGCACGCCTTCGGCGTTGAACTGCACCGGCGGGGTGGCCGGCTTGCTGGTGGTGACCGAGTCTTCCTGGGCGATTTCGCGCTGGGTCAGCTTGTCGGCGACCGGGGCAACCGCCACCGGCTCGACCTTGGCACCGGTCTCGGCGGTGGCTTCGACCTTGGCCGGAGCAGCCGGAGCGACAGCGGCGGCGGGTTTGGCGGCCTCTTCGCTGACTTCGATCAGGGCCACGACCTTGCCCTCGGACAGGCCGTCGCCAACCTTGACCTTCAATTCCTTGACCACACCGGCGTAGGCCGACGGTACTTCCATCGTCGCCTTGTCCGATTCCAGCGTGACCAGACCCTGGTCCTTCTTGACCGTATCGCCAACCGCGACCAGCACTTCGATCACCGGAATGTCGCTGTAGTCACCGATATCGGGGACAAGTGCTTCCTTGATTTCGGCCATGAACTACTCCAGCAACAAATGAGGGAATCCCCTATTGTGGCGTTAGCGGGCCGCAGCGCCAACCGCTACAACAGAATTCGCCTACGTATGTCCCCGGACAAGGGCACGCCACGCGTGCCGTGACGGCCGGAATTTCGGCTCCGTGCCTTGGTTTGTGACGTGTTGGCTGTCTTGCCTGTCCTAACCGGTCAAGCCGTTGGTTGCAGGCGATACCACCACTTTGGGCGCATTCAACCACGGTTGCAGCGCTTGCCACTGCCCAGTCAGGCGCTGCAGCGACCAGGCTGCATTGGCCGGACTGGTCGAGGGCAAGGCCACTACCGGCAGCGCAGCCGCCAAAGGCGGCAAAGCCGGTGCAATCCATCGCTGGAACGCAGTGTGTGCTGCAGCGCCATTACAGGCGATGGCACGCAGCTGCGGCAGATCGGCCAACAACTCCGGAATGCGGTTGGGTACTTCGCTACCACGCACGATGGCTGTATCGAGGCTGCCGGCACGTCGGCACTGCCCGATCACATCCCACAAACCGACACCTGCTTGTTGCAGGCATTGCATGCGCTGCGGGTAAGGCAGTTGCGCATCGAAGCCGCACAACGCCGCCAGCAACGGCCAGAAGCGATTGCGTGGATGCGCGTAGTAGCGCGATTCATGCAGCGATATCGCGCCCGGCATCGAGCCCAATACCAATACACGACACGATGCACTTACCTGCGCGGGCAAGCCGTGCAACACATCAACACTCATCACATGCTCCACAACATCGTGAACGGAATCTTTCTGCGAATCATCGTGTCCATGGGATCTCTCTGCTTTTCGCTGAACGCAATGGCACTGAAAAATCCCTGCGTTTACAGCGATTCATCTTGCCATCGTTAGGGTGAGCTCGCCTCATCACGAGGGCCTTGATAACAACGTAGTCCCGATCGCAGTAGTTCTGTTCGCAACATGAGGAGTTAGTCATGCGTACCATCAAAATTCTCAGCCTTGCCACCCTCGGCGCACTGGCGCTGTCTTCCACTGCCTTTGCGCAGGATGGCAATGGCGATACCGCATCAGGCAAGCATTTTGCCGTGGTTGGCGGCATCAGCGTGCTGCAGCCGAAGAATGATCCGATCGGCGGCGTTGGCAAGGTCGATGGCGGCCCGGCACCGACGATCAGCGCCAGCTACTACTTCAACGACAACTTCGCCGTTGAGCTGTGGGGCGCAGCCGACAAGTTCGATCACCGCGTGCGCACCGATGGTGGCGCCAAGGTCGGCAGCGTCGAGCAGCAGCCGCTTGCACTGAGCGCGCAGTACCACTTCGGCCAGGCGGACAATGTATTCCGTCCGTTCGTCGGCCTGGGCTACTACGAGTCGAACTTCAGCAACGAGAAGATCGATGGCCTGAGCAGCACCGGCAACCACGTTGGTGTGGATACCGCCAAGGGCGCGATCGGCACCGTCGGCGTTGACATGAACATCAACTCCACCTGGTTTGCCCGCGCTGACGCGCGTTACATGCAGTCGCGTCCTGACCTTCGCATCGCCGGCCAGAATGCTGGCGAGCTGAAGCTGGATCCGTGGACCGTTGGCTTCGGCCTGGGTGCACGCTTCTAAGCGCCGCTGCCCCTTGCAACACCGTTGTGGATTCAATGCAGTGGTAGTAAATGAAACACGGGCCGTTCGCGGCCCGTGTTTTTTTGTGGAACTTCGCTGATCAATGCCAAAGCAGAAGCAAGAGCTACCCCTCCCCTGCCCCTGCGGGCCAAGGAAGGGAATCATGGGCTACCGTCATCACTCCACTGCAACGCCAGATAATCGAAGTGCTGCTGCAAACGCGGCTTGACCACGTCGAAGAACGGCGATACGTCAAAATCACGCGGTGTGTACAGGCTGTAATTGCGGATGTGCAGGATCTCCTGCGATTGTCCGGCGCCACCCACGTGTGCCAGCACGGTCTCGATCTCCGGCAGGATCGGGTAACGGATCGACTCGAAGGCCTGCGCCAGCAAGGTTGAGCAGATCGCCTTGGTTGGCTCACCACTGCCCAGTGCGATCAGCCGGCGCCGCATATGCCCGGGCACCGGCGGCTGCCGGATCAGGTAGCGCGCCAGATCAAACACGTTTTTCAAGTCGTAGCTGAAGCCCAGCCGCGCCCGCATGAAGCCAACCAGTTGATCCACCACTACCGGTGATAGACCCTGTGGGCGACAGATGCGGGTGTGCTGATGGGCGAACTCGGTCAGCGGGATGCGACGCACACCCTGCTCCACATCCACGTCGATCAACATCGGCTGAGGCTTGCCACCTTCCAGCAGCGGCTCTTCCCCGATATACAGCGCCGCATGCGACCAGGTGGACTGGGTGAGGTACTTGATGGCAGTGGAGAAGCGGCTATTGCCCTCCACCAGCAGCACGTCACCACGCCGCAACGTACGCAGCAGCATGACCGGATCGCTAGTCGAGGGCCGCATCTGGTTGTGACGCGGCTGCGCCAGAAAGTGCGCCAGCCGGCGCCCGAAGAACTGCAGCACACCCATCAACGATCTCCGTCAGTGCATACATCAGACTAGCCGGGACAGCATCCGCCTGCCATCGGATACAGGCTCAGCGCGGACTGCGATCAAACTGCCGATAGCGTTGGTGGTGGCGAACCCGGCGGCGCAGCAGCCAGGCATACATGCCTGCATAACCGAGCAACAAGGCCGCCATCGCCAGCAGGCCGGCGTGGCTGAGCCAACCCGAGTCCGGCCAGGGCACGCTGTTCACCGATGCCTGCCAGCCCTGCACCATGCCGGCGACCACGCGCACCACGATCATCGCGGTCAATGCCAGCACCAGCCAGGTATTGGGCTTGTAATGCAGTGCCTCCGGGCCGGGCTCGAAGCGGGTCAGGTAGTGGCCGAGTACGCCGACCAGCAGGCCCGCCAGCCAACCCGCTGCCGCGTAAGTCCAAGCACCCGGCCACCAGAAGCCGGCGACGCCGACGAACACCGCGAACAGACCCGTGGACACCAGCGTCGCCCAGAAATTGAAGGTGATCAGCCAAGGCCGCGCCTGCCGCCGCGCACCACCACTGCGTACGCGCTGCCATAGCGACAACGGCATCAACAGCAGCAGTATCGCGACGAAAACCAGTATTGCCAGCGGCAGAGCGAGAAGCACAGGCATGGGAACTGATCCGTGGATACACGGCCCAAAGATTACGCCATGCCTGATGACTGTAGTGCCGAGCCATGCTCGGCAGAGGCCTTACCAGCATTCCCAACCTGTAGTGCCGAGCCATGCTCGGCAGAGGCCTTACCGGGATACCAAACCGGTAGGAGCGGCGTAAGCCGCGAAGCAAGCGCACCTTCGGATCGCAATAACACGTGCGCCTGTGGCGATATCTGCTTCGCGGCTTACGCCGCTCCCACAGAGGCTATCGCTAGAGCCCCTGCCGAGCATGGCTCGGCACTACATTGGGTCTGCCTGCCGAGCATGGCTCGGCACTACAGTGCGATCCCGGCCCAGCGTTGAAGCTCAGAACGCCGGCAGTACCGCGCCCTTGTACTTCTGCTCGATGAAAGCCTTCACTTCCGGGCTGGTCAGGGCCTTGGCCAGCTTCTGTACGCGGGCGTCGTCCTTGTTGTCCGGGCGTGCGACCAGGAAGTTCACGTACGGCGACTCGCTGCTTTCAATCGCCAGTGCGTCCTTGGTCGGATTCAGGCCGGCGTCCAGCGCGTAGTTGGTGTTGATCAGGGCCAGGTCGACCTGGTCCAGCACGCGCGGCAGCATCGCCGAGTCCAGCTCGCGGAACTTGAGCTGCTTCGGGTTCTCGGTGATGTCACGCTGGGTCGACAAGGCGTTGCTCGGGTCCTTGAGCTTGATCACGCCGGCTGTGTCCAGCAGGATCAGCGCGCGGCTGTTGTTGCTGGGGTCGTTCGGGATTACCACGTCGGCGCCATTGGGCAGCTCGGCCAGCGACTTGAAGCGACGCGAGTAAGCACCGAACGGCTCGATATGCACGCCGATGACGGTGACCAGATCGGTCTTGCGGTCCAGGTTGTAGGCCTTCAGGTAGGGCTCGGTCTGGAAATAATTGGCGTCCACCTGCTTCTGCACCAGCTGGTCGTTGGGCTGCACGTAGTCGTTGAACACGCGCACGTCGAGCTTGACGCCCTCCTTCTCCAGCAGCGGCTTGACCACTGCCAGGATCTCGGCGTGCGGCACGGCGGTAGCGGCGACCACCAGCTTGGACTCATCGGCGGCGGGCTTACCGCAGGCCGACAGGGCCAGCACGGCAGCAATCAGGGGAAAGGTGAGCAGCTTGTTCATCGGTAACAGATCCCGTGGGGAAGGATGGTGTGGACATACGCTAACAGGCCGGCACGCAACGTGCCGGCCTGCGGTCATTCCATTACTTGCGGCTGTAATGCGTTACCAAGCGGTCGCCGAGCATCTGCAGCAACTGCACCAGCACCAGCAGCAATACCACGGTGACCAGAGCCACATCGGTGTGTGAGCGCTGGTAGCCGTCGCGGAAGGCCAGATCGCCGAGGCCGCCGGAACCAATCGCACCGCCCATCGCGGTGAAGCCGATCAAGGCAATGGTGGTGACGGTGGCACCGGCAATCAGGCCCGGTCGCGCTTCCGGCAACAGCACCTTGAAAACCAGCTGCTTGGTGGTCGCGCCCATTGCCTGGCTGGCTTCGATCACGCCACGGTCGACTTCACGCAGTGCGGTTTCCACAAGACGTGCGTAGAACGGCGCAGCGCCAACCACCAACGGCAGGATCGCGCCACGCACGCCCAGCGAGGTGCCCATCAAGCCCAAGGTCACCGGGATCAGCACGATCATCAAAATGATGAAGGGCACCGAGCGCAGCAGGTTCACCAGCAAGGCGGTGATGCCGTAAACCACCGGCTTGCGGTGCAGCTGCGGCGAGCCGGTCAGGAACAGCAGCACACCCAGCGGCAAACCAATGGCTAGCGTCAGCGGCAGCGATCCGGCCAGCATCAGCAAGGTATCGATGGTGGCCTGGCCGATATCGGCCCACTTGCCCGCATCCAGGTGACGGAAGAAGCCTTCGGCGGCAGTTGCAATGATCATCGGCGCAGCTCCTCGACGTGCACACCGGCAGCGACGAAGGCCGCCTGCGCGGCGTTCTGGTCGCCGCCTACCAGGGCCACGGTCAGCTGGCCGTAGGGCGTGTCCTTGATGCGGTCGATGCGGCCGGTAAGGATGTTGTAGTCCACCCCGGTGTCACGGGCGATACGCCCCAACAACGGGTCATAAGTGCCTTCGCCGAGGAAGGTCAGGCGCACGATGCGGCCACCGACGGCAGCGAAATCGCGCAGCTGCTCGCCTTCGTCCACGTGCTCGGACTCGGAGACGAAACGGCGGGTGGTCTGGTGCCGCGAGTGCAGGAACACCTCGGTAACCGGGCCCATTTCCACCATGTGGCCGGCATCGAGCACCGCAACGCGATCGCAGACGCGGCGGATCACGTCCATCTCGTGGGTGATCAGCACGATGGTCAGGCCTAGCTCGCGGTTGATCTTGCCCAGCAGCGCCAACACCGAAGCGGTGGTCTGCGGGTCCAGCGCGCTGGTGGCTTCGTCGCACAGCAGTATCTGCGGGCGCGTGGCCAGCGCGCGGGCAATGCCGACACGCTGCTTCTGCCCACCGGACAGCTGCGAGGGGTATTTGGCCGCATGGTCCTCCAGCCCGACCATGCGCAGCAGCTCGGCCACGCGCGCGTCGATCTCGGCCTTGGGCGTACCCGCCAGTTCCAGCGGGAATGCCACGTTGTCGGCGACGGTGCGCGCCGACAGCAGGTTGAAGTGCTGAAGATCATGCCGATGCGCCGGCGCAGCGTGCGCAGGCCGTCCGCGTCCAGCGCGGTGGCGTCCTGGCCATCGATCAGCACCCGGCCGCCACTGGGCTCTTCCAGCCGGTTGATCAGGCGGATCAGGGTCGATTTGCCGGCACCGGAGTGGCCGATGATGCCGAACACTTCGCCGGCCTGGATCTTCAGGTCGAGCGGATGCAGCGCGGTGATCGCGCGGCCGTCGACGGCATAAGCTTTCTGCAGGTTCTGGAACTCGATCACTGCCAGGGCAACCGGAGGGCATAAGAAGGGGGCGTGCAGCCTAGCAGCGCCGGGCCGCCGGCGCGCGTGCCGCAAACGGGAATCTTATTCCTTTTGGTTCTAAGTGAAACCAGTCGGGGTTGTAGCAGTGCTGTTTGTGGGAGCGGCGTAAGCCGCGAAACAGATAGACCACCAGATCGCGCCAACACCTGTTCATCTGGCATCACCAGCTTCGGGGGGTTCGCCGCGCCCCCCAAACACCCAGCCCCCCCGCCCGTAAGGGGTTATAGATTTTGTAACGCCCCCTCGGCCCCGTGCCCGCGACGCCGGGGGGCCGGGTACGGCCGCAGGGGGCGGGGG